>JAJAZF010000521.1 GCA_026785875.1 Chamaesiphon sp.
AAGTAGAGAAGTAGGGTGGGCACTGCCCACCATCTAGGTTTCAGGCATGTACAACTAATCCACCATCCACCATTCACACTTCGGCTTCGCTCAGTGCAAGCCATTCACCATTCACACTTCACTTTCCCCTACTTCCCCTGATACACTCCCGTAATCACCGCCGCTAATCGCTCCATTGCGGTAGTGATTTGGGCATCCCCAGTAGTCAGACTGATCCGAATACACTGTTGCTTGTGTGCCCAGTCTTCGCGCAATCCAGGGAAGAACGAACTACCAGGGACAACAATGATCCCAACTTGTTTGAGGGCTTCATATAGCTCCCAGTCAGTGATGGGTAAATCTTGGAACCACATCCAGGCAAAAATTGCGCCTTCGCCACGGTGGAGGTACCACGGCAGATCCTGAGGCATGAATTTAGTTAATCCTGCTTCGAGTACTGCAAATTTTTGTTGATAATAAGGTCGGATGACAGTAGTGGCTAAATCTGCCAATCTACCGCTAGCAATGGCTTTAGCGGCGATCGCTTGTCCATAACGAGACGAGTGAATACACATATTGGTTTGGAATGACTCCAGGATTCCAATCAATTTTTCACTACCGAGGGCGATCCCAATTCTTTCGCCTGGTAATCCGGCTTTGGAAAGACTCATGCAGTGCAAGATATTGTCCCCAAATATCGGGGTCATCTCCGTGAAATTCAAACTAGGAAATGGTGGTGCATAAGCCGAATCAATCAGTACGGGCACATCATAACTAGCTGCGAGATCGGCGATTTTGTGGACTTCCTCATCAGTCAAGACGTTTCCCGTGGGATTGCAGGGACGGGAAAATAAGACACACCCAGTATCTTCACCGATGCGTAACTGACTAAAATCAGGGCGATATTTGAAGCGATGGTTCGCCGCATCGATATCTAAAGTTGGTTTGTAGGCAAATATTGATTCTGGGACGATCGCCATCCCGCCATAACCCGTATAATCAGGACTCAGTGGTAAAACTATCTGCTTCATCCCCCCTGCTGTCTGCCCCCCAAAAGCATTAATTGCATAGAAATACAAACTTTGACTACCAGGGGTAATTAGGACATTGCGGGAGGTCAAATTGAGGCTGTAGCGATGATTAAAATCGGTGACTACGGCATCGATTAATGGTTGATAACCTTGGCTAGAACCATACCGACAGACAACCTCACCATAGTCGGGACTATCTAACAATTCGATCGTGTAATCCCGCCACATCTGCTCGATCTCCGGTAGGATCACTGGATTACCCGCACTGAGATTGATAAACTCTTGACCTTTTCTAGCTGTGAGAGTTTCTTGGATATCTTTCATGATGGCGCGAACACCAGTCAGGTTAGACATTTGGGTACCGATTTGAGATAGTGCGAGGTTCATAATCATTCGTTGGTGGACAATCGAGCAGAGGTTAAAGTTATTATAAACAACCATTCTGCTAAGTTGTCTATAATCAGTGAGCAGCGACAGAGACTTCCAGTTCAAATCGATCTCCCTGAAATCCGGCTGCACCAATGGGTTTAAATGGCTGAATTTCACCCAGATCGATCGCGAGTAAATAATTAATCTAGGAGTAAAATTTAAGTGAGTAGAGTTGGGATTGGGATTCGGACGGCAACCAAACGCAAAGAACGTGCAGCCGGACAGATTCACGTTTATGATGGCACGGGCAAAGGCAAATCCCAAGCAGCATTAGGGGTAGTATTACGATCGATCGGATTGGGGATAGAAGCAGGTGCCGATACCCGAATTTTATTGCTTCAGTTCTTGAAAGGGTCGGAACGGGATTATGATGAGGATGCAGCGATCGCCGCATTGAGAAAGAGTTTCCCACACTTGATCGATCGAGTTCGGACTGGGCGATCTGAATATTTTGGACGGGATGAAATTATTGATTTCGATCGAGCCGAAGCCAGTCGCGCTTGGGCGGTAGCCAAAGGGGCGATCTATTCAGATTTATATTCAGTCATCGTGCTGGACGAATTAAATCCCACCCTAGATTTAGGCTTACTTCCAGTCGCCGAAATCGTCGAAATGCTCCAATCCAAACCCAAACATCTCGAAGTAATTGTCACCGGAAGAGATGCACCCCCCGCTCTGCTCGAAATCGCCGATTTACACTCAGAGATGAGAGCGCACTATCACCCCGAAGCCGCAGCCCAAGGCATTGAAGGGATTGAAATCTATACAGGTGCAGGCAAAGGTAAATCTACAAGTGCCCTAGGCAAAGCATTACAAGCGATCGGGCGAGGAATCAGTCAAGATGAATCCCATCGCGTCCTGATCGTCCAATGGCTCAAAGGCGGCACAGGCTATACAGAAGATGCCGCGATCGATGCCCTAAAAAAGAGCTATCCTCAACTAGTCGATCACCATCGGTGTGGGGGCGATGCGATCGTCTGGCGGGGCAAACAACAGGATATCGACTACGTAGAGGCTCAAAGAGGCTGGGAAATCGCTAGTAGTGCAATTGCATCGGGACTCTATAAGACAGTCATTCTCGACGAATTAAACCCCACTGTAGACCTCGATCTCCTCCCCCAAGAACCGATCGTTCGTACCCTGACAAATAAACCGCAGCACACACAGGTAATTATTACCGGACGCTGTTTCAACACCCCCGCCTACTTCAATATTGCCAGCGTTCATTCCGAAATGATCTGTCACAAACATTATGCCGATCGCGGTGTAGATTTGAGAAGAGGCGTAGACTTTTAACCCGCCCCCAAGCACCCACAAACAACCTCTCCGCGCTCTCCTCCCCCTCCGCGCCCTCTGCGCCCCACATTATGCCAAAAAAATCCAAAAAACAGGACAAAACCCAGCTCTCGCCAACACAACAATTGTCGTACCATATTTCCGAGGGCGAAGGCAGCTCCAAACTTTCCACCGCAGTATACGAACAAGAGCTTGGTCGTCTGCAAGTAGAATTGGTAAAAATGCAATACTGGGTAAAACATACTGGTACTCGGATTGTGATTTTGTTTGAAGGGCGCGATGCAGCGGGGAAAGGCGGCACGATCAAACGCATTACCGAACCGCTCAATCCCCGTGGCTGTAGGGTTGTAGCCTTGGGAACGCCGAGCGATCGCGAAAAGACCGAATGGTACTTCCAACGCTATGTCGCTCATCTCCCCGCAGCAGGTGAAATCGTTTGTTTCGATCGCAGTTGGTACAACCGCGCGGGGGTAGAGCATGTGATGGGTTTTTGTACTGACGAACAGTATCAGGAATTCATGCAAACCTGTCCAGAATTCGAGCGGATGTTGGTGAGATCGGGGATTATTGTCCTGAAGTATTGGTTCTCTGTCAGCGATGACGAGCAAGAGCGACGCTTCCAATCGCGGACGCTAGATCCGGCTCGTCGCTGGAAACTAAGCCCGATGGATTTGGAATCGCGCGATCGTTGGGTGGAATTTTCCCAAGCTAAAGACAATATGTTTGCCCATACTAATATTCCTGAAGCACCCTGGTTCACAGTTCAAGCCGACGACAAAAAACGCGCTCGGCTCAACTGCATCAGTCATGTATTGAGTAAAATTCCCTATGTAGATATGACACCCGAACCCCTCAAATTGCCACCACGCAAGATCGCTCCTGATGACTACGTGCGTCCACCGCTCAATGAGCAGTTTTTTGTTCCCCAAATCGATTTACCGTCTTAGCTGGGCGAGTCTGAGCTGAGAAGCCAACATTTCGATCGCTTGAGGTAGGATCAGATGCTCCTGAATCTGTACCCGCGCGTGGAGAGTTGCGGCTGTATCATCAGCTAAAACTGGTACGGCTGCTTGAACCAAAATCGGCCCAGCATCTACTTCTAGACTGACGAGATGGACGGTACAGCCTGTAATTTTAACTTTTGCCGCTAGAGCTTGCTCGATCGCGCCAATCCCTGGAAAACTGGGGAGTAGACTGGGGTGAATATTGATGATGCGATCGCCAAAAGCATCAATTAGCACTTGGGTAATCACCCGCATCCAACCAGCCATTACCACACATTCCACCTGATGCGCTCGAAAGGTAGTGACGATCGCTCGATCGAGTTCCTCGCGTGTGGGATAATTGCGATGGTCGAGGAAAACTGTCGGGATACCTCTTTGATGTGCCCGCTCGATCGCTTTGATTTCTGGCTTATTATGGATCAGTACGGCGATCTTGGCATTTAAATCGCCGTTGTCGATCGATCGAGCCACTGCTTCAAAGTTACTACCACTTCCAGATGCCATCATGCCGAGGATCGCTGGGAATCGATCGTCAGATCTAGTTGTAGGTGTAGGCGAGATCAGGCTTGGTGTATCAGTCATGGATGCGTACGTGTGAAGAGCGAGCAAATCCCAGTCTATTGCCACTAAAAGATCGATCTATGTAGATAGCTGTTCGACAGTCTACCCATTTTAATCCCATCTGCGGCGGAAATATCGCCCTTACCAGTCAGCACCGCTATTAAATTAATTGATAACTGTCAACTATCAACTATCAACTGTTAAAACATGAGCTATACAGAAACGATCGAGAAGCCATCAACAGCCCGTAAACTTGCACCTAATTATCGAGTATTACTGCACAATGATACTTTTAATGCGATGGAACACGTGGTGGAGGTGCTGATAGCTACGATCCCAAATATGTCAGCACCTCAAGCTATCAATATCATGATGGAAGCCCATCAGTACGGCATGGCACTAGTCATCACCTGCAACCAAGAACACGCCGAACATTACTCCGAAGTCTTGAAAAGTCACGGTCTTACTAGTACGATCGAGCCAGCCGATTAAATTCAGTTGACAGCTATTCTCATAGCGGTGGCAAACTTTAGATTTTGGATCTACATTATGCTAAATCTTACTAATATTAAAAATTACCCCGCGCCAGGTAGGATGTTAAGCTTCCTCCTGGTACTTATTCTCTTATGGTTGCCAGGTCTAGCACTAATATATGTGGTGATGGGTAATACCCAAAATCTCGCAGATCCTGGTACCAAAAATTTACTCTCAATCCTGACGATGGGATTACTCGCGATCGAGTTTATCGCGCTACTACCCTGGTGGGGACAAAAAGTATATCAGCATCCCAATCTATATTCCCGTTATGGGCTGGTGTTCACTCGCCAGAATGGATTATTATTGCTCAAAGGACTCGCGATCGGAGCGTGCTTCACTTTCGCACTATTTATCACTCAAGGGCTACTTGGTTGGTTGACATGGCAATCCCCTCGCTTATCCATTCCCCAATTACTATTAGAAGGTTCGGCAACTGCGCTGGGCGTAGGTTTAGCAGAAGGGCTGTTTTTTCGGGGCTGGATGTTGGATGAATTGGAGCGAGACTATACACCCACAGTTTCCCTCATCGCTGACGTTGGTTTGTATGCTTTGCTCCATTTTCTCAAGCCGATCTCCGTCATCATTGCTTCCTTCCCTGAATTTCCAGGACTGTGGTTATTAGGTACAGTATTAGTCATTGCCAAACGTCAACATCGAAATCTGCTGGGTATGTCGATCGGTCTTCACGCTGGGATGGTTTGGGCTTATTATGTAATTAATGTTGGTAATATGGTTAAATATTCCGGTCGAGTTTCGGATTGGATTACTGGAATCAATGGTAATCCAGTATCTGGACTGCTGGGATTGATTTTCTTGGGGATTTTAGCTATCCTCATGTCAAATTTATCTGGAAAAGTCGATCGATCTAAAATTTAATC
>JAJAZF010000522.1 GCA_026785875.1 Chamaesiphon sp.
ATTTTGCAATCGAAATTTACACCCGATCTCACTGGTGCGATGTCGCTCCAACAAATCCAACTCGATATCCAACAAGCGATCGCTCATAAAGATGTCCCCTTCGAGTCGGTACTCGATGAGATCGAACGCCACGGACAGCTCGACATCCCCGCCAGCCTCACCGTGACATATTCGACTCAAGGTATCGCACCAATCCCTGGCTGGGAGCTGGTAGAAATGCAAACCAAACAGCAACACTGGGACGATATTTCCGCCGAACTATATGCCCCAGAAACGCCCCTAGAGTTTTATCTAGAAATGTCCAAACCCATGCGAGTGATGGTCAATTATGGCATCGATCGATATACGGAGGAGTCGATCGCCCAACTCCTCGCCAGCTACGAGTCGATACTAGTCAAGCTCGCGATCGATCCCGAAATCTCGATCTCGAAAATTTCTGAAATTGAATTGAAATAGCCATCAGCCCCTGGCTCGTTAAGGTAGGGGCAATTCATGAATTGCCCCTACCTTAACTCAATCCGCCAGACAATTTTTGGGAAATTGCCATAATACCCAAAAATTAGTTGCAAGTAAATATCAATAAGTGTAGAATTTTACTGAGGATTTTAAAATAATAATTACTACATTGCTCGATTGCCTACGGCAGACCAAAGGTCAACGATCCAAATCGGTTTCGGGTTCTATTTATTGCATCTATACTACCTGAAAGATTGGTGCTAGATGGATTTGCGAGATCGTTTGCGAAGATCGCTCGACATAAATCGTTGCCAGTGTCTAAAAAAATATTACATCCGATGTCTAAGGAAAAAACCATGAATCTCGTTCTGTCGCCCCAAAAAAGCTTCGCTCCTCGTGCATTTTTGCCGCTGTGCTTTGTAATTAACATTTTGGCGATCGCTATATCCATTCCAGCTAACGCACGATCTTTAGTTGCTAATAATTCTTATCAAATTGAATCCTCATTACCAGCAGCAAATCGCCCATCGACGCGCAAGTTATTGACACAAGCTGCCACAGTCAAAATTACGGGCGTAAAAGTCAGTACGACCGCAAAAGGGATCGAAATTCGCCTAGAATCGCCCACCGTCAGCATCCCCCAGCCAGTCAGCCAAAACTCGAACGTCACAGTTACCTACGACATTCCCAACGCCAGCCTAGCTTTACCCAATGCGATCGAGTATCGAGCGGTTAATCCCGATCCGGGCATCGCTGAAATATCAGTCGTCCAAGTCACCCCTACCTTGGTGCGCGTCAGTGTTACCGGAAAGGAAGCATTACCAGCAATTCAAGTAGCCACAGGTACCGATGGCCTAGTTTTTAGTGCGGTTCCTGTTACCCTTTCGACGGCTGGTGATGAAATCGAAATCATTGTCAAAGGTAGACGCAAGGCTGGGTATTTTATTCCCAATGCTTCCAGTGCTACGGGAACGAATACACCGATCTTGGAAACACCATTTTCAGTCCAGATTATCCCGCCCGAATTAATTCGCGATCGACAGGCGACACAAGTTAAAGAAACACTAGCCAATGTCAGCGGTGTCATCTTCAATGGTGACGGTCAATCGCGCGGTGGCGAGCAGTTGATTATCCGAGGCTTTTCGGGTGGTGCCATCGTTCGGGATGGCTTCAGACGAGGGGATATTGGCGGTGTCACGCCACCTACTACCGATATTGCTACCGCAGAACGGATCGAAGTCCTCAAAGGCCCAGCTTCGATTCTATCAGGGGCGATCGAACCTGGGGGATTAGTTAACTTAGTCACGAAAAAGCCGTTAAGAGATCCTTTCAATGAAATAGAAGTAAATATCGGTAGTCGCAATCTGTTTCGACCGCGATTTGACTTTTCTGGTCCAATAACGCCAGATGGTAATATCCTCGGTCGGATCAATGGGGTATACGAGACTTCTAATAGCGTGCGAAATCTCAACCAGAGCAACCAGAAGTTTGTGTTTGCCCCAACAGTCACGGGAAAACTCGGCGATAATACCGACTTAACCGTGTCACTCGAATATATCAACGGTAAACGTGGGGCAGATTTTGGGATTCCAGCGATCGGTAATAAGGTCGCCAATGTACCGATCGATCGCATCATTACCGAACCGACGGATACAGTTACCAACACCGCCCTTCAGATTGGCTACAATCTCGAACATCGCTTCAGCCCCCAATTAAGGCTCAAAAATACTTTTCAGTACTCATCTTATCAATTTGATTTTAATGTAGTTGCTTTACCGCTGGCCTTTAATGACATCACTAATATTGTCACTCGCGTACCCGCCAGCCAAGATGCTCAACTCAAGGACTATACTTTTCAAACTAACTTAATCGGTGAATTTAATACCGGAACAGTCAGCCATACCCTATTGGCTGGAGTAGATTACATTCGCCGAGACAGTCGCACCGCCAATCAACTCAATCTTGCCCCCAGCCCATTAGATTTATTCAATCCCGTTTATGGTGGGCTAGTCAAACCCAGTCAAGACGCTTTAACCCCCTTTACGGACAATCTCGTCACTTCCGATAGTTATGGGGTGTATATCCAAGACCAAATTGGCATTACCGATCGATTCAAACTACTGGCAAGTGTCCGCTACGATGCGATCGATCAAAAAAATACCAATTTCCTGGCTGCGGTTGGCGATCCTACCCGAAATGACAACACTACTGCTAGTGCCCTGAGTCCGCGCGTTGGGTTAGTCTATCAACTCACGCCCGCCTTATCCCTCTATGGCAGCTACTCCCAATCTTTTAAACCCAATACCGAACGAACCTCAACTGGACAAGTCTTAGATCCACAACGCGGGAAAGGATACGAATTTGGGGTTAAATCAGAATTATTAGATGGTAAATTATTGGCGACCTTGGCATACTTCGATATTACCAAGCAAAACGTCCCTGCTGGCGATCCCAACGATCCCTTTGCTTCGATCGCCTCTGGCGAACAGCGCAGCCAGGGAATCGAGGTCGATGTGTCGGGCGAATTATCCCCAGGCTGGAAGGTAATTGCTGCCTATGCCAATACCAACGGTCGAGTTACCGCCGATACCGATGTTACTTTAGTAGGCAAAAAATTGTATGGAGTTCCCGACAATGCCTTCAGCTTGTGGAGCACCTACGAGTTTCAACAAGGAGGCTTAAAAGGATTGGGCTTCGGAGCGGGTTTAAATTATATTGGCGAACGGCAAGGCGATCTTGACAATAGTTTTACAGCAGACAGCTATTTAACTGTCGATGCAGCACTTTTCTATAAAAAAGATGATTGGCGATTTGGCTTGGCTCTAAAAAATATCGGC
>JAJAZF010000523.1 GCA_026785875.1 Chamaesiphon sp.
AGTGATGCCATCTGCCAATCATAAACTGATTGAAGACACCGTTCAAAAATGGTTGAGTCAGTACCCCCAGAGTTATCGCTGCTTATTGGCAGGGGAAAGCTTCGATGGCGAGGAGACAGAGCGACTGCGCCGTCAGTCGGTGTTACGGACGGAGATATTGCCCAGCTTGGCATTTAATGCCGTCCGCGAAGCCAAAAGTTCGGGTTTGTCACCAGACGATCTGTGGCAACTTTCGCGAATGTATCCAGATCGATACGATATTTTGGGAATAAGTGCTGGACTCTATCAGGCGTACCAGGAGTTGCTGATCGATCGCGGCTACCTGGACTACGATGAGATGATTGCGGGAGCCTTGCGGGTGATGACAGACCCATCTGCCAGAAGATTGTGGCAACAACAAGTACATGCTGTATTTGAAGATGAGGCGCAAGATTCTAGTCCCCTACAGGAACGATTACTACGCCAATTGGCGGGTATTCCCGATCGACCCGAATTGCTACCCAATCTAATTCGCGTTGGCGATCCCAATCAGGCGATCAACTCGACATTTACCCCCGCCGATCCTAGCTATTTTCGCAATTTTTGCCAAGAGTGTAGCGATGTCGAGCCAGGTTCATCGCCGCGACTGGAAAAAATGGAGCAAGCCGGACGCAGTAACCAGATAATTATGGATGCTGCTAATTTTGTGCTCAATTGGGGTAATAATAATTTCCAAGCACCTCCTAAAGAGGGGGAAGAGACTACACCAAATCGTGAATCTGTCTTCTGGTTGCAAACTATTCGTCCGGTATCAGCAGGAGATGCCCAACCAAATCCCAGTCCTCAAGATGGTGGGGTAGAATTGCACATACCGAGTGATGTCTATGAGTCCGTACTCTCGATCGAGCAGCGATTAACAACACTATTTAAAGCCAATCCCACCGCAAATGCCGCAATTTTAGTCCGCGAAAATCGACAAGCGAAGTTTATCTTGGATCGGCTCTCAGATTGGCAGCGATCGCATCCCGAAATTAAACTCTATGAAGCAGGTGAAGGCGATCGTACTTCCAAAATCCCCAGCCAAATACTGACACTATTTCAGTTTCTAACTAGACCACATTCTCCAGAATATCTCAAAGCTGCACTAAAAGTTTTATTAGAGCGTAAATTAATTGATGCTCAAGATCTGGATGCTCTAGCAGTATTTCCCGAACGGTTTCTCTATCCCAGTATTTTAGAAATACCCCAGACTCCAACAGTCCAACGAGCGCGAGAAATTTGCTGTGAATTATTGGAATCGAGATTGACATTACCTCACTATCAACTGATTAGTTATTTAGGAAGTAGGTTGAATTATCAATCTAGCGAACTGGCAACAGCAGATAAATTAGCCGATCGAATCGCGCTGCAAACATATGGACGCAGTTCGATTTATAGTGCGATCGAAGTGCTGCAAGAAATTGTGACTACCGAAGGCTTTGAAAATATCGATGATGGTTCTGAATCCCGATATACTGCATCGGGACAAGTGACCATTATTACGATGCACAAGGCTAAGGGTTTAGACTGGGATTATGTGTTTATTCCATTTTTAAGCGATCGCATTCCTGGGAAACTATGGACTCCTCAAGGTGCTAAATTTCTCGGTGACTTTACTTTAGCAGAAGTTGCCCGTGCCAAAATTCGCGCTCACCTGCACAATCAACCTATCCCCACACCTAATGATGCCTGGGAACTAGCGGATTATCTCAAACAAGGGGAAGATCTCCGGTTGTTATATGTGGCAATTACTAGAGCTAAGAAATTATTGTGGCTAGCAGCAGAAAAAGAAGCCCCATTCTTATGGAATCGCTTTAATTGGCAGCAGGGCGATCGATTACAATCTAGTAAACCATCGCCACTATTTACTGCTCTATGTAAACAATTTCCCCAGTTAGTTAGCAAATAGAGTTTTGTCGTTGTTCTATTCAATCGGACTTGAGGTAATTATGACTTATAACAACTTTTCTTTGCCGAGTGCGATCGACATATTCGACCTGAATATACTAGAATCAAACAGTTCAAACTCTTATTGCTTCGGCTCTAAATGGTCTGTGGGCATTGCCCACCCTAACTTTCTCTGATATCGACTACAATTCCCAAGCTCCCCTACCTCTCAACTCGTGTATTTAAATCGGCTCCATCTGCGTCACTTTCGGAATTACCGCGAACAGGAAATTATTTTTTCGGCACCTAAGACAATTTTACTGGGTGATAATGCTCAAGGTAAATCCAATCTTTTGGAAGCAGTGGAGTTATTATCTACACTCAAAAGTCATCGAGTCTCACGCGATCGAGATTTGGTTTTGACAGGGGAGACTGACAGCAAAATTACTGCCCAATTGACTCGCAAACATGGCTCGATCGATCTAGCCTTGCTACTCAGAGATAAGGGGAGACGAACAGCCACTGTAAACCGTGAAAATCTCAAACGGCAACTCGACTTTTTAGGTATATTAAATGCTGTAGAATTCTCATCATTGGATCTAGATTTAGTACGCGGTAATCCAGAGACTCGTAGACACTGGATTGATGCTCTACTATTTCAAATTGAGCCAGTGTATGCACACATTTTACATGAGTATCAGCGAGTATTAAAACAGCGAAATAGTTTGCTCAAGCAAGCAGAACATCGGACATTAGATCCAGCCGAATTAGAATCGTGGAATCATCAATTAATTCTTACTGGTACAAAGGTAATCCGCCGCCGCGTCAGAATTATCGATCGGTTGGCACCGATCGCTAGAACATGGCATACTAAAATTAGTAAAAATACTGAAGAATTAACGATTACTTACAAGCCAAACATTACAGCGATCGAGAATACACCCGAATCGATCTATCAAGCATTTGTCGATCGATTACATCTGCGCCGGATTGCCGAACAAAGTTTAGGAAATACGCTCGTTGGCCCGCATCGCGACGAAATAGAGTTAACTATTAATAATACTCCAGCTAAAGCTTATGGTTCTCAAGGACAACAACGTACCCTAGTTTTGGCGATCAAATTAGCCGAACTAGAACTGATCGAGCAAATCGTCGGCGAACCACCATTATTACTCCTTGATGATGTTTTAGCAGAACTCGATCTTACCCGTCAGAATCAACTACTAAGTGTCATCGAAGATCGCTTTCAAACTCTGATTACAACGACACATCTAGGGGCATTTGATGCAAAATGGCTAGATTCATCGCAGATATTACAAGTGCGATCGGGTGAAATAGTCTCAGCTTAACCTCCGTTAGATCCCCAACTTCTTTGAGAAGTTGAGGATCTGGGTATCGGGGATCTGTCTTCTGTTTTACCCATCACTGATTATACTAAATTAAGAAATCATAGATTAAAATAGATTGTATGAGTGATGAAGTAATAATTCCCCAGCTAATTGTCGGACTCGGCAATCCTGGTGCTAAATATGCCCAAACTCGACACAATGTGGGCTTCGATCTATTAGATATTCTTGCTAAACGCTGGCAAATTAGTCTGAGCGATCGTAAGCAATTTCAAGGTATTTATGGTGAGGGATTTGGTAGTAATAATGCTAAAACTAGACTATTAAAGCCGCAGACTTTCATGAATCTATCTGGGCAGTCAGTTAGGGCGACGCTCGATTGGTTTAAGCTACCACCAGAGTCGGTCTTAGTTGTCTATGACGATCTAGATTTACCACTGGGCAAAATTCGACTGCGAATGTCTGGCTCTGCGGGTGGACATAATGGGATGAAGTCAATCATCTCGCACTTGGGGACGCAAAATTTTCCGCGAGTCAGGATCGGGATTGGTAAAAGTGCTGGCGAGAAGGATACCATATCTCACGTACTAGGTAAATTTTCGGTAGTAGAAACACCGATCGTCAGTGAAGTAATTTATTTAGTCAATGATGCGATCGAAATGAGCCTCAAGCAAGGCATGGAAAAAGCTATGAGTCTTTACAACAGTCGATCGATTCCAGTGCCAGATCTTACCGAATAATCGGCACTCTAGCCTCAGATGCGATCGAGATTACCACTGGCATTCCAAATATAGCAATCCCAGCCGTAGGATGTGCTAGGCGCAAGCCGTAATGCACCAGTATCCTGGCAAACGATTGCCATTACGAGCACAGATGTAAACTTATTATTCCCAGCGAGTAGTATCTATTTTCCGGCGATAAATCTCCCACTTCAGCGGCTAAGAATGCTAGGATCGCACATGGAAAGAGAAGAAGTGAAGAAAAAAAGGACAACTAATGGCAGAGATAAATAAGTCAATATCCTTTGACGGTAGGGATATTCGGCTTAAAGTCGGTGTATTCGCACCCCAAGCGGGCGGTTGCGTCTTAATCGAATCTGGCGACACCAGTGTATTAGTTACCGCAACCCGCGCTAAAGGACGAGAAGGAATTGATTTCCTCCCGTTACTTGTAGATTATGAAGAGCGCATCTACGCAGCCGGACGCATTCCAGGCGGTTTTCTACGGCGTGAAGGCAGAGCACCAGAAAAAGTTACATTGATTAGTCGATTGATCGATCGACCGATGCGTCCATTATTCCCCGACTGGTTGCGCGATGATATCCAAATCGTTGCTACCACCATGTCCCTGGACGAATTAGTCCCTCCAGATGTCCTAGCGGTGACTGGAGCCTCGATCGCGTCACTACTGGCGCAACTCCCCTTCAATGGCCCAATGGCAGCCGTACGCGTCGGTTTAGTCGGGGATGATTTCATTATCAATCCCACCTATCGCGAAATTCAAGTTGGCGACCTAGATTTAGTCGTCGCAGGTACTCCAGACGGCGTGATCATGGTCGAAGCGGGTGCCAATCAGTTGCCCGAACAGGATATCATCGAAGCGATCGATTTCGGTTATGAAGCCGTTCTGGAACTAATTACCGCCCAGCGTGAATTACTAGCAGAACTAGGACTGAGTATCGTTCATGCTGAGAAACCAGCCACCGATCCTACCCTAGAAAACTTCTTGCGCGATCGCACTACCGAAAGCATCAAAATCGTACTCGGTAAATACGAGCCAAGTAAACCGATCCGCGATGCCGAATTGGATGAAGTCAAAGCTAAAGCAGTAGCCGAGATTGCTAGCCTACCAGCAACCGATCCGCTCCAAGTCGCCGTAGCTAGGGATAGCAAAGCTGTCAGCACCCTGTTCAAAAGCATCACCAAGAAAATGATGCGTCAACAGGTAATTGAAACCGGACGACGAGTAGACGGACGGACACTGGATCAAGTGCGCCCGATTTCCTGTTTCGTCGGTGTCTTACCCAAGCGCGTTCACGGTACGGGTTTATTCAATCGTGGCTTGACTCAAGTTATGTCCGCTTGTACCCTCGGTACTCCTGGCGATGCTCAGGATCTAGGCGACGATCTCAATCCCGAAAATACCAAACGGTATATTCACCACTACAATTTCCCCCCTTACTCAGTAGGTGAAACCAAACCCATGCGTGCCCCAGGACGGCGCGAAATCGGTCATGGTGCCCTGGCAGAACGCGCGCTCATCCCCGTATTGCCAACTAAAGATGAGTTCCCATACGTACTCAGAATCGTCTCAGAGATCCTCTCTTCCAATGGTTCGACCTCGATGGGTTCGGTCTGTGGTTCGACACTAGCATTGATGGATGCTGGCGTACCAATTACCAAACCTGTCAGTGGTGCGGCGATGGGACTAATCAAAGAAGGCGACGAAGTTCGCATCCTCACCGATATCCAGGGGATTGAAGACTTCCTCGGCGACATGGACTTCAAAGTTGCGGGTACCGATACCGGAATTACCGCCCTCCAAATGGACATGAAAATCAGCGGTTTACCAATGGTGACTATTGCTGAAGCTATTAATAAAGCCCGTCCCGCCCGCTTACATATTCTAGAGAAAATGTTGGCTGCGATCGACAAACCCCGCGAAGAACTCTCACCCTTCGCCCCACGCTTACTCACCTTCAAAATCGAGCCAGAATTAATTGGCTTGGTGATTGGACCTGGAGGTAAAACTATCAAAGGGATTACCGAAGAAACCGGAGCTAAAATCGATATCGATGATGATGGTACCGTAACTGTCTCCGCGATCGATAATGAGAAAGCCAAACGCGCGATCCAAATCGTCCAAGGTCTAACTCGCCGTCTCAACGAAGGCGATGTCTACGCCGGACGCGTGACTCGAATTATCCCAATTGGTGCCTTCGTGGAGCTGCTACCAGGCAAAGAAGGGATGATCCATATCTCCCAACTCGCCGACTATCGCGTCGGTAAAGTCGAAGATGAAGTTGGCGTTGGCGATGAAGTCATCGTCAAAGTTCGCGAAATCGACAACAAAGGACGTGTCAATCTGACTCGCTTGGGCATTCATCCCGATGAAGCTGCCGCAGCGCGAAGAGGGTAGATCTCCGCAACAATCGAATTTTTACTCAACGATACCAGCCTGATATGTCCATCAGGCTGGTATTTTTGAAAGGAGTAAAATTATTAAGCTGCTTTACCTCTAAAATTCCCCTTGTCTGAGTTGATGTATAATAAGCCATCAGTTAGTAAGAGCTTTTGGACATCAAATATGATGCACAGCGCAAATACCCGTACAACGATCGCACTACCGACACTATTATTAGCAGCAACAGATCGAGCGGTAACAGATGGCAAGGCAAAGAGCCGCAATGAATTGATTACTAGAGCTATTCAAAGAGAATTAGCATTGATTCGCCGCACAGAAGTTGATGCCGATCGCTTGCAGATGGCTCAAGATGATGAGTACCAAGCTGAGGTACTGCAAATGGAAGCAGAGTTTGCTGTCGCTCAATGGGAAGCGTTGCAAACGATCGAGACAGAGGCATGAGAAGAGGTGATGTCTACAATGTGCGACTAGATCCGGTGGAAGGTTCCGAACAAGGCGGATCTCGTCCGGTAATTATA
>JAJAZF010000524.1 GCA_026785875.1 Chamaesiphon sp.
GATTTAAAACGGACTACTCACATCTTGCACCAGTTTGAAAATACTAGTGCTAACCGTAGCTCCAGGGTACCCACAAGGGGCACCCCTACACAATTAACCTGTAGGGGTGCCCCTGTCTTGAAAAGGTGCTTCACTTGGGGAAACCCCAAGAACGCACTTTTCGCTGTCTTGTCGTTTTTTTATTCGGGGGGAACCCCCGAATAAAAACGCCGCTTGTGGGTACCCCAATACCTATGCTTTTACTAGTCTTGATGTATTGGTGCAAGATGTGAGTAAATAGATTTTAACGCGCAATGCGTGGTAATTAGTCTGAGCAAGGCTCCAAAAGATCGCTACCACTATCGGCACTGTGCTTACTATCGCCAAAGGCGAGGCACCAACAGTGCAAGCGATCCACTATCCACCATTCACCATCCACACTTCGGCTACGCATTGCCAAGGGCAAGGCTAACGCCAACAGTGCAAGCCATCCACCATCCACTATCCACAAACGATCGCCATTTCCTGTTATTGTAAGTGTGAGAAAATTTGAGTTGAGAAAATAAACAAAAATGGGGACGACTTACCAACGGGTATTGCTCAAATTGAGTGGGGAAGCCCTGATGGGCGATCTTGGCTACGGTATCGATCCGACAATTGTTCAAGCCATCGCCCAAGAAGTAGCCGAAGTCGTCGCCACTGGTGTCCAAGTCGCCATCGTTGTTGGTGGTGGAAATATTTTCCGTGGAGTCAAAGCTTCAGCGAAAGGGATGGATCGAGCTACGGCTGACTATGTGGGGATGATTGCCACTGTGATGAATGCTATTACCCTCCAAGACGCGTTAGAACAGAAGGGAGTACCAACTAGAGTCCAGACAGCCATCGCCATGCAGGAAGTCGCTGAACCCTATATCCGTCGTCGGGCAATCCGCCATCTCGAAAAAGGGCGGGTAGTGATATTTGGAGCGGGTTCTGGTAATCCTTTCTTTACAACTGATACCGCCGCTGCGCTCCGAGCAGCCGAGATCGATGCTAATGTAATTTTTAAGGCTACCAAAGTTGATGGCGTGTATGATGCCGATCCACAGGTAAATCCTGATGCGAAACGGTTTCAAAGCCTCACCTTCAGTCACGTTCTCAATCAGGACTTGCGGGTGATGGATAGTACGGCAATTGCAATGTGTCGGGAAAATAATATTCCCATTATCGTGTTCGATTTATTTGAACGAGGGAATATTCAACGGGTGGTAGCTGGTGAAACAATTGGTACATTTATAGGAGTTTCTTGTGAAATTTGCTGATGTCGAAGGTCATATGCAGAAAGCGATTGAGTCTGTCAGTCGCTCGTTTAATACGATTCGTACCGGACGCGCGAGTACGAGTTTGCTCGATCGGATCTCGATCGATTATTATGGTACCCCAACTCCATTAAAAGCTCTGGCAAATATCGGGACTCCCGATTCAACGACGATTACGATCCAACCATTCGATCGCAGTAGTATGAGTACGATCGAGAAAGCGATTTCGCTCTCAGATATTGGCTTGACTCCCAACAACGATGGTTCGACAATTCGGTTAAACATTCCCCCATTAACTGGCGAACGTCGCAAAGAATTTGTCAAACAGGCTGGTAAATACGCCGAAGAAGGTAAAATCTCGATTCGGAATATCCGGCGCGATGCGATCGATTTCGTCAAGAAGCAGGAAAAATCTAGCGAGATTTCTGAAGATGAATCCAAGGATCTCCAAGATAAAATTCAGAAATTAACTGATAAGTACGGAGCTAAAGTCGAGCAGGTATTAGCTGAGAAAGAAAAGGATATTACAACTGTCTAATATTAATCGATTAGCCCTCATCCCCAGCCCTGTCTTGTTGCGCTGTCTTGTCTCGATCGCTCCAAGACAGGGTGAGGGTCATTTTTAAAGTGTAATATTCCCTTGTATATCCACAATTTTAATCTGGACTCGATCCTGTATCACTAATCGACGCTCGTCGTCTACGATCGCAAACTACTTGTTTATGAAAATAAAAGTAATTGACAACTTTGATGGTAGTTTCACACTCGATCCACAAGTGCAAGCCATCTTATTTAGCTTACTAAATAGTGAGAAATTTCTACAGCAAGTCGTAGAGCAGGCTAACTGCAAAACAGCAACATTCACCGAAATATTGTTTCAACCAGTCCCTTATAGTCCAGGTACGCCAAAAGGAATGCCAGCCGATGTCGAACAATACCATCAATCACCAGAGCATCTAATTATCAACGTACCGCCTAATTTTATGTTTGCCGCCAAGATTTTTCAACCGAGTCGGCTATGTGCAATCTATCAAAAAAAGTATTAGGTATTGGATGTTAGGGATGAGGGGGTGAGTTAGAAAAGTTAAACCCCAAATAATTATTAATTAGATATTTAACTACAAAACTTACGAATTATGTCATCGACTACCGATATTCCGAGTTTAGATAGCTTGGAATTTTTACCTTACATTGATGATGCGGGAGAATTGCCTGACACCCTCCAAAGTAAAATTGGTATTTATGCGATCTTCGATCGCGATCGAGTATTACAATTTGTTGGTTATTCACGCGACATTTATCTAAGTCTCAAACAGCATTTAGTCAGACAACCAGAACATTGCTATTGGGTAAAAGCAACCACGATCGATCGTCCCAATCGGACATTTCTTGAAAGTGTTCAGTCCAACTGGATTGCCGAAAATGCTAATGTCCCACTGGGTAATGGTGAGGCTAATTCTGTGTGGTTAGACCCGATCGGTACTAATTATGCCATGACAACAGCCGAAAGTGCCAGCTTCCCAGATCTCGATGGTTTAGCTCAAATCAAGCTACTCAAGCAGGTAGCCAGACGAGTCGAAGACACCATCATCACTAAACTTCAACAGCGTGGTGTCAAAACAGAAATTCGCTTCAATCCCAAGCTCAAAGAACAAGGCTTACTAGATTTAAAATAATCCAGCAACACGAATCATCCTAGTCAGAGCAATCACTGGAGCAGCCCATTTTTAGTGCGGAGGTTAACAGAGAATAGGGGGTGAAATCCCCGCAGCGCAACAATAATCCAATTATCAATTAATTTAAAGTCCCCTATCCCTCCGAACGCGAGCGCGGTTGTGGTAAGAATGGACTAGTCTTGCTACTAGTTAAGCGTTTCAGGCGCATAGTTTGTAAAAACCAGCAAGCGACAGCACTTGGTAGAGATAACAATAACCAGAGCGGCGATAATAAAAAGGCTAAAACTATGCCACCAATCGCCGTAGCCATCCCCAAAAGCTGCAACAGCACGATTCGGGGTCTCCTGTGAACTGTGCCTAGTTTAATGCTGCCACCTTGAAGCCACCAGTAGATAGATTGCAGACTACCATCGAGCCAGTGATAAACAGGATGACGCATTATTTGAGTGCGAGTAGATGTCCTAAATAGTTTAACTAGTAGATTCCGTAGAATTAAGACAATTTTAGTACATATATCGATCGATACTCCCAAGGGCATATTTTCCCAAAGTTTCTCAACACCAATTCGATATTGATGGCGAAAAAAATGCTGCTTTTGGAGGGTTAAATTGGTGAGAGATTGTTGAATAATCCGCACGATTGTATTGGGATTGGAAGTTGGCACTAATGATGGGGTGACGGTATCACTCGGGTTGACAATCAAATTTTCGGTTAAGGCTGGACTGTCTCCAGTCAATCGCCACCAGCCTGGTTGTTCATCCATACCCTCAATAACTGAGTGAACATCACTAGTCAATATTTCCCGCTGTCCAGCTAACACAAAATCTGCTAGAATCTTACGGAGTTCGAGCCGATCGATCCTCAGTCCAGATTGAGCTAGATGTTCTAAATGCTGACCGATTACTTGACGTTCAATCCCAGATAGATGCGGGAGCGACTCAGTAATCAGCCAGTCTAAATATTGGAATTGACTACAATTCAACCGCGTGATTTCTCGTTGGACAAAACCAGCAAAAGCAGCTACAGATTTAGGCGTAATAATGGTTTCTAAAATCCGATTTAGTCCATCTAAACGTCCCCACAATAGATCGTTAGATTCCCATGATTTCTTAAAAAAACTACCAATATTGTATAATTTATCTCCACCGAGTTTTTGATGAGTACTTTTGCCACTACCAATCCCTAGTTGAGCATTGTCTGGACTAATACAGATCGGGTTGATTATGGCTTTCTCACTTAAACTAGTGAGATATTCAAATGGGTATAGTTCTCGATCGATATATTCAAAAGTGTGCCAATACTTTAATAATTTATCGGTGTATCTATCTCCCAATCTTTCGATCGTCACTTCGGCTGCCAATCCTATTTGTTTCAAGATACTTGGAAAGCTCTGATTTCGCTCTGTATCATCCTCCAATCGCCGATCTGTCCAAATTAGTAGTCGGAGATCGGTACTTTGTTGTAGCTCGGCAATCCGCTGTTTTAGTTGGGCAAAGACGCTAGAAATTTGCGTCTGTGATAGCCAGCGATCTCGTTGATATATTCCTGGTAGATCGGTTGTTGCGGCTAATTCTGGTAAATCTAGCCAGAAATAAACTGGAATAGTTTCTAGATTCGATCCAGATGAATCATTTGGGGTAAATGTTTCAAATCTAGTCGCATCTAATAGGAATCGGTGTAACCTGAAGATTAGCTCATATACCAAGGCGCGCAAACGTCGCTCGTTTGATTCTTGATTGATTAAGTAGTAAAAGTAATTACTCACAGTTCGATCGCTCAGTAATAACTCTATACTAGCTTTTACCACTTCTAGCAACTTAATATTACAGCTTAATTGCTTTGATAAATATTCAAGTTTTTGGCGGGAATCGGCATCGGGACTTATAGCTAATAGCTCGGCAATTCGCTCGATTAGATAAAAATGCTGCCGCATACTATATTCGACATCCAGATCGATGACTTGTGACTCAAATCGCTCGAGCAACTTATGATAGTGCTGGCGATCTTGCCCCGTCGTAAATTTATTAGTTAAGATCCGATCGATCTTATCGAGTATGACTGAATATTGATTATTTTGAGATCCTAAATCTGCCTGAAGTAGTAATGGTAAATTTCGATCGCGAAAATCAAACAGTCGCCCCCGTAAATGAATTTGCGATTGAGTGCGATCTCCACTTGCTAATAGTTGCCGCTCATCAACTTCGGCTTCAGCTCGATCGATTAGTGTTTGATAACGGCGCACCTTATGGTTATGTTCGTAAATCGTGCGGAGATCGTTGGTAATACTCTGATGGATCGGAATCGATAAAGCTGCGGCTTGGAGAATTTGCCCCATCCGCGATTGTTTCTTGCTACTCAATTGCAGTCTATCATTCAAAGATTCAGGATTGGGATCGACATAAAATAATTTTCGTTGCCCCTGACGATTGGGTAATCGATAATATGCTTCCTTCATCAGGCAAGTCAACGGCGTATTATCGAGCAACCCACCATCTAGAAAATATAATTTATCGCTCCGTGTCGGCAAATCTGGAGCATAATGCTTGGCTAATTTTCCCCAAGTTACCAATTGACGATCGACCAAATTTAATCGATCGTTTAAGTCTACTTCTACCAGTGGAAAAATCACTGGAGTTCCCGCAGTAATCTGACACAACTTCACCAAAGCTTGATATGTATCATTTGGTGTGCGTGGTAAAGTTGGGTCGTTATAGTAAGGATTGAATGGCTCTTTACGCCCTTGGCGATGCTTGAGCCGAAACAGGGTGCGATGATTCTTTGATGTCAAATTTAGCCGATTTTCATCTAATTTCCGATCGACTTTTCCCAGATAATCAGTACCCGCGATCGCTAGATCTAATTCCTGAGTAGGCGAAAACCATTCTTGCTGCGATCGCGGGAGTTTATACTCGATCGCTTTAATTAACGTTACTAGTAATCCGTGTCGATCGAAGCTTTCATGATTGGATCTGGCACCGCCAATTTGGGATTTAAATAGCTGCGGCTCTTGGAGTAACTTGAGTAAGTCTCCACTGTTGCGCCAAATCTTGGCAAAAGCACTGAAATCTACCAGTTCCCGTTCGTTGCTATTGGCGATCGCATATCCAAGTAAAATACCATTAATGCCACCTGCCGAACTTCCAGAAATCAGATCGACGACCAAATCAGCATCTGTCAATGCCTTGACTAACTTATAAATACCTCGTCCGCGCACCGCATGATAGAATTCTTGGCAAATACCATGAGTATAGATCGCTAAGGATATACCACTGTAGACTACCAGCCCCAACTGCATTTCGCGCCAAAATTTTGGCTGATAATCATTACGCTGATTAGACATGATTGCAGATTACACGCAACAACTAGGGGGATTCGGGGGGTAAAAGTGAGATTCGATCTAGTGGACGGCACAACTAGGCAGTCTGGAATCGACATGACCAGATCGAATGACTGTAGCAGCGTCTCCCTATTTTAGCAGCTATGTAGATCGGTAATAGCAAGCATCGGCTCATGCCGATCGTCAATGTTCGGCTGCTGTATGCTTTGGTTCCCGCCAGCCCACACGTCGCTACTCAAGAAACTACAGTAGAGTGTGCCTGCGTCATTGTCAAACCTAAAGATCGCGCATTGCCCCCTCACCCCTGACCTGCATTCACACCAAATGCCCAAGTTGTGGCAAGCTAAAGGGGAGATAATTGCCTCCAAATCCTCAACGCCGTTTGTATATGCAGTCCCTTCCAGCACCCACTCAGTCCGCTTATAGTAACTTAGGTACAGATACCACAATTCATCGCCGTCAGACCCGTCCTGTAGCGGTTGGAAGCATAATTATCGGCGGCAACAACCCAGTAGCTGTCCAATCGATGATCAATGAAGATACTCTGGACATCGATGGCGCAGTAGCGGGAATTCGCCGTCTCCACGAGGTCGGCTGTGAAATCGTCCGCGTGACGGTACCCAGTATGGCACACGCCAAGGCTCTGGCTCAGATTAGACAAAAACTGCTCGATACATATCAGATCGTCCCACTGGTCGCCGATGTTCATCATAATGGGATGAAAATCGCTTTAGAAGTTGCCAAGCACACAGATAAGGTGCGGATCAATCCAGGATTGTACGTCTTTGAGAAGCCCAAACCCGATCGCACAGAATATACTGCTGCGGAATTTGCCGAAATTGGCGAGAATATTCGAGATATGCTCGAACCGCTAGTCATCTCACTTAGAGACCAAAATAAAGCGATGCGGATTGGGGTCAATCATGGTTCTCTTGCCGAACGGATGTTGTTTACCTATGGGGATACACCCGAAGGGATGGTCGAGTCTGCCCTGGAATGTATCCGCATCTGTCAATCTTTTGACTTTCACAATCTAGTAGTCTCGATGAAAGCTTCTCGCGTCCCCGTGATGCTAGCAGCGTACCGACTGCTCGCTCAACGGATGGATGCAGCCGGAATGGATTATCCGATTCACTTGGGAGTTACCGAAGCTGGTGATGGCGAGTACGGACGGATCAAATCCACTGCTGGAATTGCCACTTTATTAGCAGAAGGGATTGGCGATACGATCAGGGTGTCCCTGACTGAAGCTCCAGAAAAGGAAATTCCAGTCTGTTACAGCATCCTCCAGTCGCTAGGACTCCGCAAAACGATGGTAGAGTATGTTGCTTGTCCTTCTTGTGGTCGGACATTATTTAATCTCGAAGAAGTCCTCCACCAAGTGCGCTCGGCAACTAATCACCTGGTTGGGTTGGATATTGCCGTGATGGGCTGTATTGTCAACGGGCCTGGAGAAATGGCTGATGCTGATTATGGTTATGTTGGCAAGACCCCTGGCTATATCTCCTTGTATCGCGGTCGAGATGAGATCAAACGGGTGCCTGAAGCTGATGGTGTAATTGAATTAATCGCATTGATTAAAGCTGACGGTCGCTGGGTTGAACCAGAATAACCCATAATTCTATTACTGCCACAACCTCCGAGTACCCACAAGGGGCAATCTCTACCTGTGAATTGTGTAGAGGTGCCCCATCACACCTCTAGATCGCTGATATATGCTAAATTAAAGCTAATATCGTCGCATTAACTTTTCCTTTCCTGCTAAATTTTAGACGTAAATCATGAAGATTGAAAAACACGGGTTAGTTATTGGTGCCACTGCATTAGTACTCACAGCAGTAGCGGTTACTGGTGCGGGGCTTCATCTTCCCAAAGGTGTTGCATTCTTCAAGAATAGTCCGAAGGAATTGGTCGATGAAGTCTGGCAAATCGTCGATCGACAGTACGTCGATGGTACTTTCAATCAAAAAGACTGGCGGGCAATCCGCAAGCAGTACGTCGTTGGGAAAAATTATAAGAGCAAGGAAGACGCTTATAAAGCCATCCGGTCGATGCTCAAAAATCTGAACGATCCTTATACCCGCTTTATGGATCCTAAAGAATTTCGGGATCTTCAGGTCGAAACCTCTGGTCAATTAATCGGGGTGGGGATTCAACTGAGTCAGAATGAGAAAACCAAAAAGCTGGAAGTAATTGCCCCAATCGAAGATACTTCAGCTTCTAAGGCGGGGATTTTATCCAAGGATATTATCATCAAAATTGATGGTAAAAGTACCGCAGGTATGGATGTAAATCAAGCGGTGCAACTAATCCGAGGGAAAGAAGGCACGAGTGTTAAACTCACTGTTCAACGCGATAGTCGTCAGACACTGGAATTCAACCTGTTGCGCCAACAAATTGAGATTCACCCCGTTGAAGCTAAATATCGTCCGAACGAACTGAATGGAATTGGGTACATCCGACTCAAACAGTTTAGTGCCAATGCTGCGACAGAAATGGGCGCAGCAATTGCGAAACTCGAAAGCCAAGGTGCTAAAGGTTATGTCCTCGACTTGCGATCTAATCCTGGTGGCTTACTCTATGGGGCGATCGATATTGCACGGATGTGGTTAGATGATGGCAAAATTGTTTCGACAGTCAACCGTCAAGGCACAGGCGATATTAGTGTTGCAAATAATACCGCCATTACCAAAAAACCCCTAGTCGTCTTGGTAGATGGCGGCTCGGCAAGTGCTAGTGAAATCCTGGCTGGTGCTCTTAAAGACAACAAACGCGCCCAAATCGTAGGCGCGACCACCTTTGGCAAAGGTTTGGTTCAGTCTGTTCGTCCGCTCTCAGATGGGGCGGGAATGGCAGTGACCATCGCCAAATACTTTACTCCGAATGGTAAAGATATCAATCATGCTGGGATCAAGCCGGATCTAGAAGTCAAACTAAGTAAAGCTCAAATCCAAGCATTGGTCAAGGATCGGACTAAAGTTGCTACTGCTGCCGACCCACAGTATGCTAGAGCAATTCAAACATTGCAAGTAGCGATCGCGCAAAGTGGCAATTCAGCCCAAAAAAAGTAACGGGCACGACAGATCTCATCGATCGATCGTGTAATCCAGCACTTAATCCCAATTGTCAGCTCGAACGCTCAGTTACCAATCTCACCAATCGTTATCTCACCAAGGCGATCTACTATCTGTGGTTCACAACTAATAATAATGATTGAGCCATAGCCCCAACTCGAACAAGTTGGGGCTATTTAATGTTTTCTTATTACAAAATTTACCCATTAGTAGGGGTTTAAAGCCCCTGCCTTTAGGCAGATATAGCAGTCGCCAAGGCGGTTAGGACATCGATTGTAGGGGCGGGTTTATGCTAGAGATGCCCGAAATTTACCGATAACTTCAGAACAAAACCCGCCCCAACCGCCAAGGCAATCGACAATCGATTGTAATATGTCCTA
>JAJAZF010000525.1 GCA_026785875.1 Chamaesiphon sp.
AACTACCATATTCTGCTAGAATTTTGATGGTTTCTATCAGTGGCATCAATGGCTTCAACTCGCGCACGCATCGCACTTGACGCAATGGGTGGGGATGATGCACCCGCCGCCATCGTCGCGGGTGCGATCGCCGCCCAAACAGAATTAGAAGACGTAGACGTATTGCTAGTAGGCGATCCGGCTCAAATTCAGGCTTGTCTCGATCGACACCCAAATGCACCCAATCTAGAAATCATTCCAGCCGAAGGGACGATCGAAATGCACGAAGAACCTCTGGGTGCTCTGCGGCGCAAACCTAAGGCTTCGATCAATGTAGCAATGCAGCTTGTCAAAGATGGCAAAGCAGATGCTGTAGTTTCGGCTGGGCATTCTGGCGCAGCAATGGCAGCCGCATTATTAAGACTAGGACGATTGCGGGGGATCGATCGACCTGCAATTGCCGCAGTATTTCCGACAAATCGTGCGGATAAATCTGTAGTGATTTTAGATGTGGGCGCGAATGTCGATTGTCGCCCCAAATACCTCGAACAATTTGCCGTGATGGGTTCGATTTACAGCCAGTATGTACTAGATGTTGAATCACCTAAGGTGGGCTTGCTCAATATCGGTGAAGAAGAATCCAAAGGTAATGAAGTTGCAATTAAAGCACATGAAAGTCTGCAACGGAATAAAAGTATCAATTTTGTGGGTAATGCTGAAGGGCGCGATGTGCTCTCCGGCGATTTTGATGTGATTGTCTGCGATGGTTTCGTCGGGAATATCTTGCTCAAGTTTGCTGAAGCAGTAGGCAATATCGTCGTGCAGATGCTCAAAGAAGAGTTACCACGGGGGCTACATGGTAAACTGGGTACAGCGCTACTCAAACCAAATCTCCAGCGTCTGAAAAAGCGAATTGATGCCGCAGAACATGGGGGTGGTTTATTATTAGGAGTAGAAGGAGTATGTATTATCAGTCATGGTAGTTCTGACGCTTTTTCGATCGCAAATGCTATTCGTCTAGCCAAAAGTGCCGTCGATAAAAACGTACTCGATCGCATCCAATCCTCGACTCGCGATAAAGCACCACCAAAAGAATCGATTATTGCTGGTGACTAGTCTGATTTTTCCCTATTACTTAATCCCCTAATCCACATGCCATCAAACCACACATCAATGGGTGTTACTTTTATTGGATGCGGTGCTGCTGTTCCAGAGACGATAGTATCCAATGATGAGCTAGCGCAGGTAGTAGATACCTCCGATGAGTGGATTTCCAGCCGGACAGGGATTCGACAACGGCATGTGAGCCACGATCGCGAGTCATTGGCTGGTTTGGCTACACAGGCGGCTAATCAGGCTCTAGTAATGGCTGGAGTAGCCGCCTGTGATGTCGATTTGATTCTACTAGCAACTTCATCCTCAGAAGACTTATTTGGAACTGCTTGTCAGATCCAGGCGCAATTAGGCGCAACCAAAGCGGTAGCTTTTGACTTGACGGCGGCTTGTTCGGGGTTTCTATTTGGGGTAGTGACGGCGGCGCAATTCTTGAGATCGGGTGTCTATCGAAATATTCTAGTCATCGGTGCCGATTTATTATCGCGGTGGGTAGATTGGTCGGATCGCAATACCTGTGTATTATTTGGTGATGGTGCAGGTGCCGTCCTGATGCAGGGTACTGAAGATATCGATCGATTACTAGGGTTTGAAATCAAAAGTGATGGTACTCAAAATGCTTGTCTAAATCTTGCTTTTAAACCCGAATTACGCGAATTATTGCCTGGTGTTGTACTCACTCAAGGTAAGTATCAATACATCACGATGAGTGGTAAAGAAGTCTATCGGTTTGCTATCAATCGCGTTCCCGATGCGATCGATAAAGTCATCCATCAAGCTAATCTCACTAGTACCGATATTGACTGGCTGATTTTGCACCAAGCCAATCAACGCATCATGGATGCCGTCGCCGAACGCCTGCACATTCCGGCGGAAAAAGTAATTAGTAACGTTGCTAAATATGGTAATACTTCTGCTGCTTCAATTCCGATCGCCTTAAATGAAGCTGTCAGAGCTGGAAAAATTCAATCCGGTCACACGATCGCTACTTCTGGCTTCGGTGCTGGGTTAAGCTGGGGTGCTGCCATCTTAAAATGGGGCAAGTAAATTAATTAATAGTTGGAAGTAATCAGTAATAAGTAACATGAAAACCGCATGGATATTTCCTGGACAAGGATCGCAAGTACTCGGCATGGGAGTAGACTTGTTAACCATTGATTCAGCTAAAAAAACATTCGATCGCGCCGCAGAAATATTGGGTTGGTCGGTAGTCGATATTTGTCAAAATGATGAAGTAAAATTAGCAAATACTCGTTATACTCAACCTTGTTTGTATGTAATTGAAAGTATTTTAGTAGATTTACTCAAACAACAGGGATTGACTCCCGATGTAGTTGCTGGGCATAGTTTGGGTGAATATGTCGCGCTGTATACTGCGGGAGTATTCGACTTTGAAACGGGATTGCAACTAGTCAAGCGTCGAGCTGAGTTGATGGCTCTAGCTTCAGAAGGAGGGATGACTGCTTTATTGGGTTTCGATCGATCCCAACTAGAAGCCGCGATCGCTGATACTCCTGATGTGGTAATTGCTAATGATAATAGTGCCGCCCAAGTAGTAATTTCGGGAACAGCCGCAGGTATAGCTACAGTAGTCAGCCAAATTAAAGTTAAACGAGCCATCCCGTTAAATGTCTCTGGTGCTTTTCATTCGCCGATGATGGCGACAGCCGCCACTGAGTTTGGGCATTTACTCGCTGCGATCGATTTTGATGATGCTCAAATCCCAGTGCTGTCAAATATTTCACCGATCGCAACTACAAAGGGAAGCGAACTGAAAGAACACCTCAATAGCCAAATTACAGGTTCTGTCCGGTGGCGCGAAATCTCCCTCCAGTTACCCGAATTAGGCATCCAACAAGCGATCGAAGTCGGCCCTGGGAAAGTTCTTGGTGGCTTGATTAAACGCACCTGTGAGGGGATTTCGGTGGTACAGGTAGGCACTCGATCGGATTTGGAATCGATCTTGTAATGCTCTCATCCCCAACCCTTTGCCCTGCGGGGCCTGTTCGTGGGCTAAAACCGCCGCTAGATGCTCTGTTTCTAAGTTATCTAGCACACCTGGGTGACGACCGATTTCGGCTGCCAGAAGCCGATCTGGGTAATATAGGGAGTTGATAGATTGATGATGCGAACCTTTTTTCCATCAATTTTAGTGGTGAGATAAGTGCGAACCTGTTGGAGCATCTGCCAACCTGAGAAG
>JAJAZF010000526.1 GCA_026785875.1 Chamaesiphon sp.
GCGCAAGAAATCGCGGTGACAGGGTTGAATCGGCTCTGATTCGATATCAGGGATAGCGCGGACTCTTCCCTCCTCATAGAGTTTGGCATACTCACCATTGAAGCATTGGTCTGGCCCACCCGTACCCAAGATCGAATACTGGCGATCGCTCAATGACTCAAATGTGACTCGTCCCGACCATTTATAATAAAAGTAGTATAGTACCAATCGATCGGCATTCAGAGCCGATCGCAATTCGTCAGTAGTTGTTTGGATTCTAATGTCCCTGGCTAGATCTCGACTTAATCGATCGAATATTCTTTGGAGCGATGGATCGGGCATAACCTATGTAATGGATGTTGATTTTTTAGCTGTCTGAAACGGGAGTATCCCACTTTTTAACCCTCACCCTAAATCCCTCTCCCTCAGGGAGAGGGACTTTGAATCCGGCTCCCTTCTCCCTCAGGGAGAAGGGCTGGGGATGAGGGCAGTTAACCTCCGCAAGAAAAAGTGGGATGCTCCCCGCATGAATTAGTGAGTATCAATTCACCCAAGCTTTAAATAGTTGGCGTTGAAGATCGTCTGGATGTTCTAACGATCGTAAGTGATATTGTTGTGGTTGAGGTGCCGATAAAGTAACGGAGACTGTCATCAATCGATCGGCATGAAAAATAGTTAGATTAATTTGTTGCCCAACTTGATATACTTTAAGACGATCGTTTAGTTTATCAGCACTGACTTTAAATCCATCGATGGCTAGCAATTCATCACCTGCATCAATTCCGGCTAATTGGGCGGGAGAATTACTTGCGACGGATTTAATCGCTTCTTTACCATGCTCGGTTTTGACGTTGATACCGAGATATGGAGTATGTGCTGCAACTGCTTGTAACTCGATTCCGAACGGAGCTAGGTATTCATTAAAAGGTAGCTCTTCAACACCATGAATATATCGATCGTAAAATTCAGTTAAATCTTCGCCCGCGATCGATTCAATGATATTCTTCAGTTGAGTTTCAGTAAAACCAATTTCCGCCTTACCAAATTGTTCCCACATTGTGACTAAGACATCATCAAAAGATTTAGTTCCCTGAGTGCGATCGCGAATCAATAAATCTAGTAATAGTGTCACCATTTCTCCTTTGAGATAATACGACATTTGGGAATTAGAACTATTGGCATCGGGACGATATAATTTAATCCAAGCATCAAAACTAGACTCACTCAGCGGCTGCACCAATCGCCCTGGAGTTGTCACAAAGCGGGTAATTTCTTTACTAAGTTCGGCTAAAAACTCTTTGTCATCATAAATTCCCGCACGTCTGGGAATTATCAGATCGTAATAACTAGTTGTCCCCTCACTAAACCAGAGTGAAGGTGTATAATTCTCCCCTTCATAGTCAAACTTTTCTAGAGCAGCGGGGCGAATCCGTTTGATATTCCAGAGATGGAAAAACTCATGCGCGACTAACTGCATAAAGCGATTGTGTTTCTCTGCTCCTTGAAAGTTGAAGCGGGGATAGAGGAGCGAACAACAATTTTTATGCTCTAATCCTCCACCACCACCAGGCGAAAGATGTAGTAAAAATATATATTTTTCGTAAGGCAATCCGCCGAAGATATTAGCTTCAACTTCGACAATTTTTTTGATATCTGCGATCGCGATTTGGGGATCTAGATTGCCTTCTCCCCAAACTACTAGTTGATGAGGCTTATCTAATACAGTAAAGTCATATACTTGCCCAGAGCCGATCTCAAATGGGCTATCTATTAATGTATCCAGATTGTCCGCTAAGAAAGTTTTATTGCTCATTTCTGGGAGTGGTGTAGTAATCCGCCAATCGGAATGAGGTGGAATAATGGTAATCTCGATCGGGCTAGACTCATACCCAGGCACATAAAAACATAATGCTGCTGGATTGAAATACCCATGAGTGGCATCTAAATGATTAGTCCGAACGGTTAGTTCATTCGCAAACATCCGATAACTAATCGTAATTTCAGTGCTATTATCTGTCTGAATTTGCCAATGATTTTTAGCAATCTTGATTGCAGTTAACTTCTTACCTTCACTCCCCACTGCTGCAAAATCTTGTAATTGCTTGGCATATTCTCGGACTAAATAGGAACCAGGAGTCCATACTGGCATTTTGACATCTAGCAGATCGCTATCCCAATTACTGACTGTCAATTTCACCTCAAACAGATGAGTTTGCGGCTGAGACATCGCTATTTCATAAGCAAATCTCGGCGCGTAAAATTGAGTCTTGGTAATAGTAACTATAGATTGAGTCATTGGTTGGGTTTGATGTTTCGGGTTTTAGTTAATTAGTGTAAATTTAATTGTCCGTCCTAATAATTTAGCTGTCAACTGATTCTCAGTTCTTGTGCAGCCAAATAAATATGACTCCATTCTCCCATCACTTGATTAGTTTTTATTTTGAGAGATTTGGCGATCGACTCCACAGAAGTACCTGCTTTTAATCCCATCATAATCTCGCGTTGTTTGGGATCTAAACTACTACAAAATTGGAGCCATCGATCGGGTGTTAATCCCAAGTTATGTTCTTGTAGAGATATGTGCAACCATTGAGAGACTAGTTCTGACTCTGCTTTAATTGCAAAGACTTTGAGTGAGTGATAGTTGATTTTTTCACGGAGGCGATAGACTTGCTTAATCTCCATTTTCAAGGCGATGGCGATCGATTCTGGCGTTTTACCCTGAAGATAGAGATCGAGCCAGATCCCAGCTTCGGGACTGACATTTTCGATCAGATAATTGCGGAGTGTGTCTTTGACACGATCGCGAGTAATTTGCGTTTCTTCCCACTCTTGCTGTTGGTGATAATTTTCTTGAGCTTGCTTGTCTAAAAGGCTCAGAGTGGAATCACTATCGCCGATGACTTCATCAGAGACAATCTTGACTAAATCACTTTGAGGTACATTTGTCACACCACCTTTTTGCGATCGCCGCAGATAGTTGACAAATCGATGAGCGAGTAATGGTTGATTGCGAATCGGACGCAGACAATATTCTTCAATACTAGCAAACAGTAACGTATCTCGCAGCCGAGGATTTTTGGTACATTTCCCAATCCAAGCAATTTGCTGTTGAATGTATTTATCACCCTGAAGCAGCTCCTGAATCACTTCCTGCAATACATCGACAACTTGTCGCTGTCGATCGTTACTCAACGTCAGCCATGCGCGAATTTTGTCCCGCAAGACTGCTAATCCGCCCAACCGCTGCATCAGATTTTTATAGGCTCGTTCCGGTGGTAAGCCTAGGTATCTTTGGACTAGAATCCGCCACCGATAGTCCATCGCTCGGTTGGCAATCTTGATATACTCCGCATCCAGGGTTTCCAGCCGTTCCCGATCTTCACCGAGCAACCAATTGAGAATACTAGTTTGAGCGGTGGGATTTTGCCCATGACATTCTGTGGCGATGCGGGTTTCCCACTGAGTGGCGATCTTTTCTATGATTACATTCGTCATCTGGCGGTTGCTCCTGTCCCCTCGGTGAAAATTAAGCTGTTTCGGTTTAGCTCCGATCCACAATATAGCTGATGGTATTCGGTTTACGGGGCGGCTGAATGGCTCGATCTAGATGCCTATTTAAACTCTAATTGGGTTGGAGGATCGAGATGATGCGGGGTGAGATTAGAGAGTTATTTATTGAGGATTTAGTTCCAATTTGGCGAGAAAATTAATACTCAGACGTTGGACGTTACTGTTTGCTAACGATCGAATGGGAGGATGTGGCGATTGTGTCCGATTTTAGCGATTTAGAGGGTGTGGCTAGATGATTGGATCGCGGGGATTGTCGCGATCGAAATCACAGACAGCCAAGTTTCGATCTCAATGCCCGATCGAGTCAGGTTGGATCTAACCAGTTACCGCCTTTAGACACTCAGGCGGTGGAAATATGCTAGCTATAGTCTAACCAAATTAACTAGCGAATCCGATTTAAAAAGTAACTAAAAAGTCGTAAGACAGCAGGAAATCAGCTATCTTACGACATTTACGCCAAAAGGCGTAAGCCCTTACCTAAAAAGAAATAATGAGATATCCGCTCTGAAACTTCGCTCCAGTGACACTCGATCCTTTGAGCGGCGGTGGTAACAAAATATTCCGTCGTTGATCTCCTGCCTCGATCGTCACCTCTGGCCCCGATTGAGTCAGCTTGACTTGTGTTTTGTCAAAACCAGGTAAATATAGCCGTACCTCGCGCTTGGGGATGTCAATGGCGATCGGTTTGGGTGCATCGATCGCTTGACTAAAATCTGGCATGGCATCTAGTAACGGTTGCCAATCAGTTCCCACCCGAGTCGGGATCGCGGTCACTACTAAGGGATCGAATTCCAACCCAACTACCGGATCGTTGGCACCTTGATTAAAAATAATGCCACCGATCGTCAATCCTGACTGTTGAGCACTCCCCCACAAATACTTAGCTGTCGCGACTGCGGCTGGATCGTCAGTAGTGACCAGATAGCCCACCACTCGCTGGGGATTACCGATGACAGTTTGACTGACTGATAGGGCGTTATTTGCCTCCTGAAGCGGCTGTGAGGTGACATTCTCACCCGTCCAAGCGATCGCCCCAATTGCTGCCATTGCAGGCTGCATAATCGGCGAAACCGTTTTCCACAGATCTGATTCTTCAACTACGGCGACAAAGCGACGTAGATACCAACTGAGACTATCGGACATCCCCGCCATCCTCAGGGTAGTAATGTCTCCAGTACCATCGTAGACAATGGTGTCATACTTACCGCTAGCATCATATTGTCGCAAGGCATTGAGCGCGATCGCACTCTCCATCCCTGGGATAATGGCTAATTCTTGCCCGTAAACATTGCGTAAAAGGGGCGATCGCAAGTACCGCGCTTCAACTTGCTTGATATCTTCCCAACCACGCTCGATCGCCGCAGTTGCCGAGATTAATACTACTTCTAGATTTGCACCGATAGATTGGGGTTTATCTGTGAGGGGAACACCCAGCAAGATCCCAGTTGCTGGCGTGGGATCTTGACTGACAAATAATACCCGCCGACCCAGGTTAGCTTGTTGTTTGGCGGCGGCGATCGCCACAGTAGTCCGACCGGAACCGCCTTTACCGAGGAAGGTGAGAATTTGGGGCATATTATTCTACAACTCTGAGTTCATCTTCAAAAAACCAGGTACTAGTTTTATCCTCAAATTGCACGACAGCACCGACACCGCTACCATCAGTCATTTTGAATTCTTTGACTGTACCTACTTTACCTAGTTTACTCACAACGCCGTCCGATACCCGATCTCTGAGGCGATAAACTTTAACTTGTTGACCGATTTCCATTGAACTTAAACTTATTGAGGTGATTTTCTCCATTCCACAGTTTACCAGCAATTCTAGGCTCAGATTGATTTGCTCACATCTTGCACCAATACATCAAGACTAGTAAAAACAGAGATCTTAGGGTACCCACAAGCGGCGTTTTTATTCGGGGGGAACCCCCGAATAAAAAAACGACAAGACAGCGAAAAGTGCGTTCTTGGGGTTTCCCCAAGTGAAGCACCTTTTCAAGACAGGGGCACCCCTACAGGTTAATTGTAGCAGGGTGGTTTCATACAAGAAAAGAAAAAACATCGTCAACTTGGTTAGCCCACAAGCGGAGAGCTTGTGGGACAGTCCGAATGCCAGAGCGACGAACCAAAGTGATAATCCAAGTAAAGAAAATTGCCCAATTAACAGGA
>JAJAZF010000527.1 GCA_026785875.1 Chamaesiphon sp.
ATTCGACTAAATGCCGTGACTTTTACCAATCACCCAATGACGGCGGAACGATCTCGCCAAACTACTTTCCTTAAATGACAGATAAATCGGTCTTCCATGCGGACAGGTGCGCGGATTGCGGGTGCGTTGCCAGCGATCGAGTAAGCTCTGCATCTCTGGTAAACTCAAGGGTGTCCCATTCCGAATCGCACAGCGACAGGCAACTGCTACTTGAGCGGCTTGTAAGTCTCCGCCTAGACTGAGTTCGGTAATTGCTGCCGCGATATCTTCGCGCATCAATAGAGGTGCGGGAGCTGTCCGAATCGCCCACAAGCCTTCTCCAAAGGGATCGACAGTTAGTTCGATCTGCTGTAACTGCTCTATTTGCCGCTCTGACAGGTGCGAGAGAATTATCGGTGGTTCTAATGGTAAAAGCTGCCATGCAGTAGTTATTTGCTCGTATAATACCCGCTCGTGAGCGATATGTTGTTCTACTAACCATAGTCCGTCGGGATGTTCGGCAATAATATATGTATTCCGAACTTGTCCGACGGCACGAAGTTCGAGCAAGCCTAAACCTTCACCCTCATTGACAATCGCTCTGTGTGGGATCTGGTAGGCTCCTTGCTGCTCGGCGACTGTTAGTAATTTACCAATGCGGCTGGTTTGAGTGAGATCTTCATCGATTTGTTCAGTCTGAAAATTCAATGCTCGATCGAGTGCTTGTAGTACCTGCGCTTGCCAATATTCTACTTGTTGGAGATAGATCTCGACTTTCGCCGGATGTCGATTCCAGTCGATATAGTGGGGCGGGATCTGGAGATGGAGAAAGCAGACAGGATATCGATCGCGTGGTAATGTTCGGGCTAGTCCACTGAGAATTGTTTGCTCTAATTCTGGTGCTCTGACAATTCGACCATTGACTGCGACTTTCACCCAGTCTAGCCGATGACGATGGCAGCGATCGGGCAATCCCAGTGTTAACTGAATTTGCGACTCATTTAGTGTTTGACTTTTGTCTAGTGCGGCGATGGGGAAATAGGTTTGATTTGCCGGCAACTTTTGCCGCTCTGATACTGGAGTATCTTCACTCTCAACTAAAGCTCCCACTTTCAGCTCCACGTACTGAAGATCGCCCGCTCTGACTTTCGGTAATAATTGCGGAATGATTTGTTGAGTGGTTTTGCTGGCGATAATCTGAAACCACGGGCGATGTTGCTGCTCGGTTGTCCAACTCACATGGGGATGACACAGAGCTAGATGGTGAATTACCGTCTGCACTTGGCGTAATTGATGATTGAGGTTGGGCAAACCTTCACGTCTAGCTTCCCAGTCACCAAAGAGATCTTCGACATCGATGGCTGTACCAGGAGCGATCGCGACTTCCTGTTGATGCACGACTTCACCCTGATGGTTGTAGACTAGATGCCAACCGTCACAACTGTGGCGCGAACGACTGTAGATTTCGAGGTTGGCAAGTTGCGCCAGACTGTGGAGAGCTTCCCCCCGAAATCCCAGACTAGTAATCCGAAACAGATCGGAGCGATCGTGAATTTTACTCGTACTGTGAGCGGTAGCCGCTTGTTGTAGATCCGCAAGTTCGATGCCGATGCCATTATCAGCTACGCGAATCCGCCACTTGTCAGGAAATAACGAAACCGTAATTCTCGAAGCCCCAGCATCGATCGCATTTTCACACAGTTCGCGTACCACAGCCCCTAGAGAGTCAATGACTTCCCCAGCAGCAATCAGGTGAATTACATCGACAGGTAGGAGATGGATCGGCATTGAACGGCTAGTAGTTATACGTCTAGTCAAATTGAGGGTAGGGGCAATTCATAAATTGCCCCTACCCTCAATTTCGAGGTGTCTATGGATCGAATTGTTACTACTGAACGTTAGACTGCATAAGCGTGTCGCAGTGCCCAGATTACCAGGATGGTAATCCCACCTAATACCAGCGTTGAGGAGATGACGATCGCCGCTGGAGTATCGGCTCCTTTGAATTTCATGATACCGCGATCGAGATCTGACATAGCTACTTAAAAAAAATAATAGTCTCTCTATACTAGTATAGCAAAAATTGCTAACTAACAACTGATGCTAAGATAACGTGAATTCGACTATGCGTCGAACTCCAACGAGGATAAATAGTGGGCATTGCATTAGAAAATATCTCCAAATGCTTTGGGAGCTTCCAAGCGATCGATTGCGTCAATCTCGAAATTCGTCAAGGTTCATTAGTCGCACTGGTTGGTCCTTCTGGTTCTGGCAAATCTAGCCTGCTCAGACTGATCGCTGGACTGGAAACACCAGATCGCGGGCGGATTTGGTTGGCTGGAGCTGATGCTACCAAGCACAGTGTCAGGGAACGCAATATCGGCTTTGTGTTCCAGAACTATGCCCTCTTCAAGCATCTCACCGTCTACCAGAATATTGCCTTTGGGCTGGAGATTCGATCGATCTCCGCCGCAGAAGTCAAAAAAAAGGTCGCAGAACTCCTCGACTTAATCCAACTGAGCGGTTTAGGGCATCGTTATCCCGCCCAGCTTTCCGGCGGACAACGCCAACGGGTGG
>JAJAZF010000528.1 GCA_026785875.1 Chamaesiphon sp.
ATGATTGGCAAGCAATTTTAGTCGAGTTACACTCATTCTCTATTAATATAACTGTTGAAGAATTGCAGGGGATCGTCGATCGTGTCGGTACGCTAATTCGTGCAGATCGCAGCCCGATAGTCGAGAAATATGACGATCTAGATCGCTCTATTCCAATCGATCGTTATGCTAGTCCTCCACCGCCAGATTTTGAAGAGTCTCAGCAGTTATTTGGGCAGCTATTGATGCTCTTTGATGGATTCATTAATAGTTTACCTGTCGAAACCCAGCAGATCGTCAAACTTCGCCATCACCAAAGACTTACCCAGGCAGATATTGCTAAGATCGTCCCTAAAGATCAATCAGCAATATCTCGGCTATTAAGTAAAGTTTATCTAAAGTTACTCGATCTGATTTATAGCCAAGTTCCTCATCCCGATAGTGGTGAGCCTCAAAAAAATAGTCAATCGATCGAGGCTACTACCAAGTTATTAGAACACTATTTCAGACGAAAGTATCCAGCAAAAATCACATAAATACTCTTGATTGGTTCAAGTAATTAATAGTCTAATTTAGCTTACGTTTATGAATAGCCTACCCCACGAAATTCAAGTATTAACAAAAATATATCCAGAGCATATCTGGATTAGTGTCAATTTTGATAATTTAGATAAATGTCTGAGTCAAACTGAGATCGAGCTGATGTCGATCGCAGCAGTGAAGAAATATCTCAGCGATCTCGGCTTAGTTGTCGAGTCAGTCTTTCCGAGCGAGGAAGCTCAAGTAATATCGGTGATGAGTCTAGTTAATGGCTTTGCGCTGTCTATTAGCGGTGTTAAGATAGCATTTATTCTGAGTCACGATCTAGACTTATTAGGTTTTGAAGTTTCGCGAGAATGGGTGGATTTAAGTAATTGGGCTACTGATTACTATGTACCGATTCAGATAGATTTAGAGCATAATTATTTACATTTATGGGGCTTTATTTCTCATCAGCATTTGCTTGAGACGGCAACTCTAGATCGAAATTTGCAGAGCTATGAAGTTGAGAATATCGATCTAATTGACGAGCTAGATACGCTCTGGATTGCTAGCGATTTAGTTGCTAGTGGTGGATTAGCACCGGAGCGAGGAAAAACAGCTATTATAACATCATTACCTAATTCAGAAGCAAAAGTATTAATCGATCGATTGCAGCAACACAGATCGATATTTTCACCGCGTCTAGTATTACCCTTCGAGCAGTGGGGAGCAATTATTAATTCTCCCGAATATCTAGCTATGTATATCAATCCAGCACCAGCAATAACTAAGATCGGTGACTGGTTTCGATCGCAATTAGCCGTAATTAACAATGCAAGTAATACCATCATAGATCGAGGATGGGTAGCAATTGATGAATTTTGTAACCAGCCAGAAATTTTATCAGGTTACTTTGCTGCTAGCCAGAAGACTAAGTTTGGAGTACGTGGAATTGCGCTGAATAACGATCGAGAAATTCATCGCGCAGTTAAGAATTTATATGCCAATCAGCAGTCAACTAAAAAAGTAGATCTACCCGACGATATCGATTCGCCTTCGAGCTTACTCGTTCACTTGATCCAATCCACTACCGACGAAACTTTGCGTTGGCAAGCCGCAGAATACTTGTGGACGATCGCACCAGACGATCGCCATAATTGGCATCGGAAAATCAAAGATTTGGGATTGGTAATGCAGGGACATAAACTTGGCTTAATGGTGGCAGTAATTCCCTTATTAGATCAAAGGTATGCTATCCTCAATCGGGTTTATCCACTCGGTAATGAAGACTATCTTCCACCTAATGTGCGATTAAGTCTCAGCTCGGAAGAAAACGAACAACTTTATCAAGTTGAAAGTCGAGAACTAGTTCAGGATAGTTTTATTCAACTATATTTTACTGCGAGTTTAGGCGATCGCTTTAATATTTGTGTGGCAATCGATAATGTCAGTATTACCGAAGCATTTGTAATCTGATTAGAACAGATACTGGATCTTAATTAATTTTTTGTTACATCGATTCTGCAAACATCGAGCTAGAGCGATTTTTGCGCTAGATTATAATAGGGTGCTAACTGATTCTGATTATTTTAGATTTAAGGTTGAGTATGAGCCGTATTTGTATCCTAGATATCACTAGCACTAATTTAGATCCACTATCTGCAACCCTAACGATTGCTACAATTGACGATCTTACAGGGGCGATAATTAGTCCTCCTCACCTAACGGCTCATGGCACATTAGATCTTAATTCATCGATCGCCCTAAATCATCAAATTATTAAAAAGTTCCAAACAGCAACCTATCAAGATCGATATTTTGGTGGGATTAAATTACCTGAAGCGATCGTTACTAATGTAGCAGATCTAATTGATGAGTTGCAGATCGAGATTCAAAGTCTTAAAGATTTACTCGATCGCACACTCGCAGCCGAATCTTGGTCTAAAATTAGAGAAGGACTACTTGAAAGCTTAAATGGTGTCGATACTAAGGAACCAATTAGATTAGTAATCATCACCGACGATCCACATATTCAAGCTCTGCCAATTGAGAACACATTATTCATCAAAAATAAGCTCGGTAAGGGCAATCGTCCCGTCAGTGTGATATTTGCACCCCGCAGACAGCCGCACAAATTAGTTTGGCAAGATACCCCAAAAATTTTATTAGTTCTGGGTAGTCAAAAAGATATTGAAAAACCGATTGATTTTGCTGAAATTCAAAAATACTTTCCGTCAACAGCTACTTTTGAGATCCTGGAGAATCCAACCAAAGAACAAGCGATCGATCTAATCAGCGATCGATCGTTTGATATCATCATCATCATTGGACATAGCTGCATAAATAATGATAGTACTGATGGTAGAATCAATATTAACGATCGAGACAGCATCTCAATTCAGGATTTTACGCAACCTTTTAGAAATAGTGTCCATCGTGGACTCAAGCTCGTAATTTTAGCGGGCTGTTCGAGTATTGGTGCCGCAAAAGCATTAGCATCAGAGAATATTGGTGTACCTAATGTCATTGCCTTTAGGATACCAGTTCATTATCGAGCATTGAGGCTATTCTTCGATCGATTACTCAAACGCTGGATTGCTGACTCTCAAAGTTTAGAAGTCGCTCTGACAAATACTAGAGGAGAATTGAGTGCGATCGAAGGAGATTGCCCTGGCTCATCAATTTTGCCAATCTTATTTACATCACCTTACGATCCACCTTTAAAGTTTCC
>JAJAZF010000529.1 GCA_026785875.1 Chamaesiphon sp.
CACATCTCCGCGCCAGATCGTCTTCACTGTCGCGATCGATTATTTCGCCCATTTGATGCTGTTTTTCGATCGCGAGTAACTTCGCCAAATCTCCAGCTTGATAAGCTTGATTGATTTCCTTCATCACTTCGGTACGCTCCTCTCGATTCGCATCATCAAGTGTTTTGTCAGGATGAAAAACATCAGCCAATCTCAAGAAAATTTGGCGAATTTTTTTTAATTCATCTCGATCGAGCGGGGAAGATTCTACCTCTGAGTTAGAGCGAGATTGTTGCTGGCGACCGAAAAAATCCTCATTACCCCAATCGTCTTCATCTTCATCTTCTGGTTCTGGCTCATCCGAAGTTTGATGGCGATTGCTACTGGGGCTAATCAATCCCGATATCTGAAGGGTATAGTAAATTTTCTCAATATTTTTTCGAGTCTGTTTACCTAACTTTTTACCATTGAAGATCTCTGTAAACACGGCATGAATTTTGGCATCTATTTCTAGCAGTTGTTGCAGGATCGGCGCACTCCGCTGGGCTATTTCTACCCCAATTTCCCGAATTCGCTCGTGCAAGTTATTCAGCTCTGTACGTCTTCGCTCGATTTGCTTGAGCAACTTTTCGTTGTCCCGCTCCAAAAACTCCAGCCGGATGCGTAGATCGGAGAGTGCTAGACCATCGGAGCTAGGTGCTACGCTAGTGGTGTCAGGATGGCGAGTAGGCGAGGATTTAGGTTTTCGAGCCATAGAATGGGTAATGTGGGTGGGGATGGCAACTGAACTATTCTAATCCAGTTACTCGATCGGGTGTTAGCTCGATCGATGTATTTATTTCTGTTGTCATTAGTTCATCACAGAATACATGAACTATTAGTTTAGATATATTACGCTATGGATAGCGGTTAAAATAGTCAATATCCCTATATACAATAGATAGAATTAGTTTTGGTTTTTTCTGGAAATTTCGATTAAAATGTGAGTCCCCTCCTCACACTTTCGCACCGCAATGGCACAAACCAATTTAGATCGTGCCCACTATACAGAATTAGTTACTGGTAGTAATATCGATCGATCGTTAATAGCTCTCAATTTTGAATCTTTACAGGGAAATTCTGCTTACGATCGATTATTTATTTCATCACAAATTCCCCGCACTAATAGCGGTCAAGTCAGCCCTAGTTGGATGAGAAGATATCACCATTGCGCGAATGGTGGGTGGTGGTGTAATGGACTAGATCCTTTGAATAATTGGCAACAAATGGAATGGGGGACATTTAAGCCAAATTATCCGGCTAAAAATCAGAATGAAAAAGTTATTAAATATGAGCATCCACCAAGTATATCTACTAGATTATTTTGTCTGCGCGTAACAGTAGAGATTTGGAGGCAAACAGCAGCTTTATTTAAAGTAAAATTACCATTAAAAATTGAGATAGATTTCCACGGTGAAGCGATAGGTTTTTGGCAGTGGATAATCGATCGACAAATCCCGATAATTATCTGTGAAGGGGTCAAAAAAGCGGCGGCTCTATTGACTTACGGCTATCCCGCGATCGCCTTGCCAGGGATTAATAGTGGTTATCGAGTCACGCGCGATTTTCAGGGCAATACTATTGGTAGAAATCTAATTCCCGAATTAGCTATATTCACGAGTAAAAAACAATCGATATCAATCTGCTTTGATTATGAATCCGTTCCCCACAAAGCAAAATTACTAGATACAGCAATCGTCCATTTGGGCGAACTATTACAGCAATCTGGCTGCAATGTTAAAGTAATTAGATTACCAGGGCTAGAAAAGGGGATTGATGACTTTATTGTCGCACGGGGAATTGTTGCTTTTACGGAAATTTATCGACAAGCATTAGAATTAGAAGTAGATTTAGCTCGATCGAAGCGACATGGTGAATTAACTTATCCAGCCAATCTGATAATGGATAGTCGATATTTAGATCGGATCGATTTTCCTAATAGTGGTATTGTTGGAGTGAAATCGGCGAAAGGGACAGGTAAAACTACGGCACTGATTCCGGTAGTTGCGATCGCTCAAGAACACAATCGTCCGGTATTGTTATTAACACATCGAATTCAATTAGGACGATTTTTATGTCAGCGAATCGGTGTGAATTGGATTAATGAACAACTCCCAAAGCAACAATCTGATAGCTTAGGTTTATGTCTAGATTCGATGTGGAGATTGAATCCTGCTGACTGGGAAGGTGGGGTAATTATTTTAGATGAAGTCGAGCAATCACTCTGGCATTTACTCCATAGTTCCACCTGCAAAAAGAAGCGACTGGCGATTTTAAAAACCTTTGGGCACCTGATTGCTAGAGTCGTCGAGACAAATGGACTCATCATCGCTCAGGATGCAGATTTATCAGATATTTCGATCGATTATCTCAAGCGATTGGCAAATAATGAGGTAGAACCGTGGATTGCGATCAATCAATGGCAAGCCGAGCGGGGTTGGGATGTCCATTTCTACGATCGTCCAAATCCTACCGCACTCATCCACCAACTAGAACTAGATCTCCGTGCTGGGCATAAATGCTATGTTACCACCGATAGTCGATCGGGTCGATATGGCCCCGATACGATCGATCGCTATATCAAACAAACCCTCAAGCAACTCGAAGACAGTTATACCAAAACCCTAGTAGTTTGCAGTCATACTACAAATACTACTGGGCATCCAGCAGTAGATTTTGTGTCAGCGATTAATACTCAAGCTCCAGAATATGATGCTGTATTTGTAACGCCAACTTTAGGTACGGGAGTAAGTATCGATGTCAAGCATTTCGATCGAGTATACGGGATTTTTCAAGGAGTAATTCCCGATGCGGAAGTACGTCAAGCACTAGCCAGAGTTCGTGCCAATGTGCCTCGATACATCTGGTGTGCTAAACGTGGGATGGGAACGATTGGAAGTGGTAGTAATAATTATCGATCGCTTGCTAATTGGTACCAAGAGAATTATAAAGAAAATTATGCACTGATGTGTCCGCTTACCAAAATTGATGTAGATTTGCCCTTTATTTTCGATCCGATTCACTTGCGGACTTGGGCAAAATTTGCAGCCAGAATTAATGCTTCAATTACGCTATATCGAGATGCTGTCAAAGCTGGGTTGATTGGGGAAGGACATCAGATCCATATTATCAGTGAAGATCGCGATCGAGAGAATTTACAAGAACTTCGCACCGCACTGATACACGCCACCAAAATAGATCCTAAAAAATCTTTAGAAATCATGCGAGAAATTGCTGATGTTTATAAAGGTAAATCTCAACGCGATCGCGAGTACAATCTGATCGGTACTCAAACTAAAAAAATTCAACACCAAGTCAAAATGCAAGCAGCACAAGCGATTGCGGCTGCGCCAGATCTGGGAGATCGCGACTATCAGTATCTCACTAATAAAAGATTTATCACTGACTTAGAACGCGCTCAAGTTGAAAAATACACGCTGCAACAGCGATATGGTGTGACTGTTACCCCAGAACTAAAACTCAAAGACGATCGAGGTTATTACGGGCAATTACTAACTCATTTCTATCTACTCAATCATCACCAATATTTGCCTCAGGCGATTTATTTAGTTGGGGATCGAGATTTAGCAGCCAGACCAGATCGAGTTTTTCTCCCTGACGCTAATCATCATATCCTCAAAATTCAAGGACTATTAGCATTAGGCATTATCAATTTTTTAGAACCCGATCGACAGTTCAAAATTAGCGATCCAGATTTGATTTCACTCAAACGAACTAGTTACCTATGTAGTCAACATATCAAACGGGCGATCGGCATCGATCTGCCCAATTATAGTAATGGAGAAGTCAACCCCATTACGGTACTCAACCGCTTCTTACAGCTCTTGGGTTTGAAAGTTCAACCCATTCAGTCAGGATTAAAGAGTCAGGACAAAATTGTTAGTGCTTATCAACTCGATCGATCTTTATTAAATGACGGTCGTGCCGAAATTTTTCAGGTCTGGCAACATCAACAAAGCCGAGAACTCATCCATTCAGCTTGATAAAATATCCCCGACTTCTTTAAGAAGTCGGGGATATAAATTGGCGATTACGGCCGAGCGTAATTACTAATATTTATCGTAGCGATTGCTACTCACTGCGGGATTACCAGAATTGGGACTAGCCATGTTAGGTTTGTTTTGTAATACAGCGATCGCGCGTTGGTACTGCGGATCTTGAGTACTTCCCATCAAAGCTGGAGAATCAGCTAGGTTTTGTCGTTGCAACGAGTTGAGATCGACCTTCACATCAGGAGTGACCCCTTTATGCCCGATATCGGTGCCATTGGGAGTATAGTAGTGAGCCACAGTTACCGCCATTCCCGAACCATCTGAGAGCGAATGCACAGATTGAACTAGAGCTTTCCCAAAAGTTTGGGCACCGACTATTTGGGCGCGGCGATTGTCTTTGAGTGCACCTGCGAGAATCTCACTGGCACTGGCTGAATTACCATCAACCAAGACAGCCATCGGTAGTTGAGTCAACGCACCTTGCACTGCGCGAAAATCTTCATTACCACCTTTACGATCGACTGTTTTGACGATTGTGCCATTATCTAACCACATCCGCGCAATTTCGACACTAGCTTGAAGTAATCCACCAGGATTTCCCCGCATGTCGAGCACATAAGCATCCACTTGTTTGCGATTGAGATCTTTAATTGCCTTTTGCATCTGCTCGGAGGAGTGCGAACTAAATTCTGAGAGTCGGATATACCCGACTTTCAACCGCCCTTCCTGCTTAACTTCTGAGAATACCGATGATACCTCAATTTGGGCGCGGGTAAGGGGAATATCAAAGGGACTCTTGCCACCACGAGCAATTTTGAGCGTGATGGGCTTACCGATTTCACCCCGAATTAGCGAGATCGCACTTTCGAGATTCATATTTTTGGTAGACTTACCATCGATCGCGACGATGATATCTCCAGTCTTGATTCCGGCTTTGGATGCGGGCGAATTTTCGATCGCTTCGGCAACTACGAGCTGCTGATTAGTGGGACTTGCCTCCAGTCTGATCCCGACTCCAGACATTTCACCACTGGTTTGATTGTTTAGCGATTGAAACTGCTGAGGGTCCATGAACCGAGTATAAGGATCGCCCAGTTTTTTGAGGGTCGATCGGATTGCTATATATGCTTCTTGGCGGCTACTATATTTGCGCTTGAGCAATTCCATTCTGGTTTTTTGCCAGTCCAAGCGATTGAAAGTACCGTCTACATACTCACGATTGACAATCTGCCAAGCTTCATCCACGATCGCTTTGGGACTATCTTTAAATACTGCTAGGGCAGAACTAGCAAAAATGGGTAGCAGTGTTGTCAGACAGGCTCCAGTAAACATTGCTCCACGCAGAACTAGTTTGTGCTGCCAAACAGATCGGAATTTAGATGAATCGATCATAGGGATAATTGTGGCGTTGCTCGGAGGTGATTACTTGGGCGATTGCTCAAAACTAGCAATCGTCTGGAAGCTGGATAGATGTATTCGATAATCTAACTTAATTTAGATTGCCTTGACTACACAACAGATGCTGCTTGCTTCAGTATCTGTGAATAAACTTAATAAAATTTAACTTAGTGGTGGCACAAATCGCCATATCTAATAATCTTAGTCTACTCAAATCTAAATTGTCACCAATCTGGTCAAATTGGCAGCATCGGCATGTGGTAGAGATCGTGACTTGTAAAAGCGATAGGCTCTGGTGGATCTAGATGTTCGCGATCGCACCGAGCAGCAAAAGGACAGTGCTGACACAAACCTGTAGACATTGATACTTGGGGAAAATGTTCCCCATTAGCTTGGTAAGCATCCAGCCAATTGGTTAATTTACCTAACAATGCGAGTAAATCTGACTGAGTTTGACGATGCTGTTTGAGCGTGTAGCTAATTTTTACCGATTTGGGTTGTGGGGTGGATTGGATAAACCAGTACGTAAAAGCAATTTGTTTGGGTACATACTCGCTAGTTTCGGCAAGAAGATACAAGTACAGTCTAGTTTGCCATTCGAGATCTAGATCTTTTTTGAATCTGGGGCGTGGGTAAGTTTTCCAATCGATAATATCTGCTCTGTCAGGTTGTAAAATTAACAGATCGTAGATCGCGGTAAATAGGTAATTATCGATTTCTAATGTCCGCACATGTTCGCTCTCTCTCCAGGTATGAGATTCTGTCTGAAATAGTTCGGGTGCTGTCTGGAGCATCGCCTCCATCCAAGTATTTAGTTGCGGCGAGCGGGCTAAGATTGGCTCGATCGGTAATCCCAATTCTCGCTGGTGCATCAATAGGTGAAAATCACTGCCTAATTGAGTTTTTGACTGTTGAGTTGGATTAATGGGCAATGTCAATCGATCGCAATAAGTATACTCAAATTGACGCGGACAAGTTTCGAGAATTTTGAGATGTCGTTGGGAGATTCGCAGCATAATTAAATCAGTTGACAGTTATCGATCTCGACAGTGACTCGATCGAGATATTCAACTCTTGGTTAATACAAACACACTGCCTTCATTACCTCTACCGATGCGGAGTGTCTCATCGAGATAAGTAACTTCGAGCCAAGCAGGCGATCGACCTTCTTTGCGATTAATCGGTAGATCGATCGCGGTAAATTTTTGACCGTTTTCAATTGCAGTAATCAATCGATCGGGATCTGAATAGTCAATCAACCGTTGTAATCCAATTAGAGAACGGTTGAACTGGACATTTACTCTAGATTCACTGACTGCGGTAAATGTGGCTACGATTGACACGATCCCATTCAATCCTGGCACTAAACTACTAACTTCAGCAATATTATAAATCGCGTTATTGGTCGGGCGAATGCACTGATAAATAGTACCGAGTTTCACGAGCGGAAATTTATCAATGCCGAGTAAACTTTGACTGGTAGTATAAAGTAATCGCCAATCACCAGCGAGTAAATCGATCGCCGTTGTCAAAGGTCGGGGATGAGGATTCTGCAACTCCAATTCGGTAATTGCCGAGAGGATTGCCTGTCGATCGATAGAACTGGCGAGTATCCCGCGATTTTTGCCAGCGATCTCGTCAAGTAATTTGGCTTTGGGCATAAAAATTTGCGAGTTTAGCTGAGATTTTTGGGAATCGGGATCGAGATTTAACTTTGAGCATCTATTCACTACCGGGCGATCGACTGTTCCCACTCCCTAAAATGATAAACTATGAGAACTTAAAGCTCATCGACTCACCATGACCGATTCCCTCGACCTCGATCTCCTTGATACATTTGTCAATCCAGCTCTGAAGCAACAACCCCGCTACGAACCCGCACCCGTCATCGCCGTGCAGAGAAATACGTCAATTTTAGAATGGCTCGAATCTCAAGGGCGGCTGATCGATCGTGACGAACGCGATCCAGCAGTATCTGCACTAGATCGATCCAATCTAGACGAAGAATTGTTTGAAGACGATCGGGCATATCAAGAAGAAGAAGATAGTGACGATGCTGATGATACTGACGAAATCTAGCTAGATTTTTACTGACAATTGCCCTGATTAATCTGATAATGTTAGCGATCGATTAGTGATGAAATTACCTCGGAGGAAATAGATGGAGGGCAAATCAGCATCTGTACGGGGTTTGAATCCTACGGGAACTGGATTATTAATTTTATTGGGGACTGTACTGACTGGAGCAGTACTGTGGCTAGATTGGCAGCAGGGTAGGAGTCTGACGACATCATTACTATTACCATTTTTAGTGTCTACAGCACTGGTGGCAGCGATCGGTTATCAGGCAATTCCGCTGCTCAAACAGTTGAAAATGGGTCAATTCATTCGTGAAGATGGCCCCCAATCCCACTTAAAGAAAGCTGGAACCCCCACGATGGGCGGCGTATTTGTCGCACCTGTCGGGGCACTCCTGGGCATAGTCTGGTCGCAGTTTAATCCCGATGCGATCGCCGTAGCCATTACGAGTTTGGGCTATTTGGCGATCGGTGGTGTCGATGACTGGAAAAGTTTGAGCAACCGCAAAAACGAAGGTCTGACACCTAAAGGTAAATTACTATTACAAGCAGCGATCGCGATCGCTTTCTGTGGATGGGCTTTCTATAGTCGGGGGGCGGCAATTACCAATGTTCATTTACCCTTGGGCATAGTACCGCTAGGATTCCTATTTTGGGGACTAGCAGTATTCGCACTACTCGCTGAGAGCAATGCTACCAATCTCACCGATGGCGTAGACGGCTTGGCTGGCGGTACAGGTGCGATCGCCCTTGCAGGTTTAGCCGCAATTATCCTCCCCAAAGAACCGCAACTAGCAATCTTTTGTATTTGTTTGAGTGGTAGCTATCTCGGCTTTGTCGTCCACAACCGCAACAAAGCTAAAGTCTTCATGGGCGATACTGGCTCCCTCGCCCTGGGTGGTGCGCTCGGTGCTGTCGGAATTCTCACCGAAAATCTCTGGGTGTTATTTATTTTGAGTGGGATTTTTGCCGTAGAATCCCTATCGGTAATTCTTCAGGTAGGTTATTACAAAGCTACCAAGGATGCTGATGGCAAAGGTAAGCGGTTATTTAAAATGGCACCGATTCACCATCATTTAGAGTTGAGTGGTTGGACAGAAACTCAGGTCGTGGGCGTGTTTTACGCGATCGAAGTATTGTTAGTATTAATTGGGTTGGCAAGTAAATAACCCAAGTTGCTACCCATCACCTCAGCAGTTAGAAACCGCTGTCTTGCCTTGACGCATTAAACCATCTGTCGCGACAGGTTAGTGCGCCGCAACTTTACTGGGCGGGTCATCCGACCAGACAACTGTCAACTGTCAACTGTCAACTGTCAACTGTCAACTGTCAACTGTCAACTGCTACCCATCATGTCATCCCTGGATTTCAACCGAGTGACGAGCGACTCGCTCGATCGCGCCAGCACCGCAGCAGACAGCGGAAATTGGTCGCTCGTCATTGACACCCTCCAAAACTTGTCCCTCGAACAGCTTCATGACAACGATCGAGTCTTGGACTTAGCTCTACAAGTACTGATTGAAGGTGATTTTGAACAACAATGGGAGATCGCCAAAATCATCCCCAAACTGGGCGAAATCGCCATCCAACCATTGTTAGATCTAGTTAACGATCCCGACATCGATTTAGAAAATCGGTGGTTTGGAGCGCGAATTTTAGGGGGATTCGCGCGACCCCAAGTAGTGACAGCACTAGTAGAACTCATCCACCAAGATGAAGATCCAGAATTAACCGCGATCGCCACAGGTGCATTGACTAAAATCGGTGTTCCCGCGATCGCCGCTTTGACAGATTTATTAGCGACACCCGATCGGGGTATGGCTGTTGGCATTCTCGCTCAAATTCGCCACTCACAGACGATCGAGCCATTAATCCAAGTAATTGACGACCCCGATCCACAGCTTCGCACCCTGATTGTCGAAGCACTAGGTAGTTTTCACGATGCCAGGATTGGGCCACTGCTGCTAACTAAACTCACCGATGTGGCGGCTAGTGTCCGCACCGCAGCAGTAATAGCTCTGAGTCTCCGTGGCGATTTAGCGGCTGAATTAGATCTGCTCCAACATCTGCGCCCATTATTATTCGATCTTGATTTGGCTGTGTGCAAAGCAACTGCACTGGGTTTGGCACGATTGCCAGATCCGGCGGTAGTAACAGTATTAACAGAATTATTAGCATCAATACATACTAACAATGACTTGCGATCGGCAGTTATCCTCGCTTTAGGTTGGATCGGCACTAGATCGGCGATCGATCGGCTCATTGCTGTCGCAAATACTTCTCCAGAGCTAGCTCCAGAGATCGTTACCAGTATCAGCAAGACAGAACAACAGCGTGTTTATGCTAGTCAAATACTAGTTAGTTACTTGCAGTCGAACGACGCATCCGAGCCGCATCCAGCGATCGTCAAACAAGAGATTGCCGCAGCATTAGGGAACTTAGGTAATCTAGAGACTGTCACAGCCTTGATACAGCTATTAGGCGACCCCGACGATCGAGTCAAACTGTATACTATTGCAGCCATCTCGAAACTCTCGCCCACTATTCCCCCAGAAATATTGCACTTAGCCTCTGGGCACGATCCCTCATCTGAAGGAGCGGCTATTTCACCAGAACTTAGGATGGGGATTGAGATGTATTTATCCCACTGGCGCGATCGAGCAAAATCATCTCTAGACGTGACAGAAATAATAATTTAGATGGGTAAGATCATCTTGGAAGGCAGTTTTATTGCCACTTAAATATTACAGTTAACATTTAATAATGTCGCGATTTTCAACTTCTTTACTATTCAAGACTGGATTACTCCTAGCAACTACGCTTGCAACAATCCCCACTAGACTTCATGCTGAGACTAATCCTCAACCCAGTCTCATTCACACTCACACAGCAGCATCACAACCACCGTCCCCCGCTAATTCATTACCAGCCCCAAAAAAAGTTAGTCAACAGCTACTAACTCCCAAACCAGCTCCGAGTGAATCCACAACTAGCAAACCAGTAAGTGGCAACAATGCCATCCCAACTACCGATCGACCCGCAGCAGATCCCCCCAAACCTGCTGGAGTGGCTAGTAACAGCCAACCGCCGCTCGTCAATGTGGTAACTCTGTTGCTCAAGCTCAAAGAAAAGAAGGTCTATGTCTATAAAGGTGATAAACTCCTCACTAAGTATCCTGTCGCCATTGGTAAGAAAGGGTGGGAAACTCCCACGGGCGAATGGCAGGTAATGGAAAAAATCCGCAATCCTGCCTGGACGAGTTTTAAAACCGGAGAAGTATTCCCGCCAGGTACCGAAAATCCCCTCGGATCGCGCTGGATTGGCTTTTGGACTGACGGTCAAGATGTCATTGGTTTTCACGGTACTCCTGATGTTAAATCGATCGGTACGGCGGCATCACATGGCTGTGTACGGATGCGAAATAGAGATGTCAAAGCACTATTCCCGCTAGTTAAAGTTGGGACGATAGTTAAAGTAGTTAATGAATAAAATCACAAAAGAAGGAGCGGAAATTTAATTCCACTCCTTTGATTTTTGTTCTACTTAAATCAAATTTAGATACTCAACTTATACCCTTATTGTGGATGCAATTTAGCACCATACTGTTCCATACACTTGGACGATCTTAGCTGGGCAAGGAAAATACGATCTTGATCGGCTGGGTACGAACTCATCACTGACTTTCACCGAATCGTCCGATCCTCAACCCCTGCGCCCTTGTAACAAAACTTATCTTTTTTTTAATATTTGCCTCCCAATCCCCTACGATCTTCGATAGACCAAATTTATAGTTTAGTTGCTACATACTTCTTCATAAACAGGCTACAGACGAGCGAAACGTTCTAATCTGAAAGCTGTCCTAGTTTTGCCAGTGACAATTTTCAGCTCCAGGGAAAATGAGACTAGATATCTCGACAGCCCTGATTATTCAAACTTCGATCGAGTTAAGTCAGTGGTATTACCATAGAGGTAGACGATGCGATCGGGAGCGATATTTGGCAATTAATCCCAGGATTAACCACCGATCCCCGAAGACATCCTCACACGAGCAGGCGCAAAGCCTCGGCTTTAACTCGATTAGGCTTAACACAGTAAAAAAAATATTCGGTTGGGAGATTTAGGATCTAATGAGTGTTAAGGCAAGTGGTGGCGGCTCTTTATCCCGTCCAAATTTATATCAAACACTACCAGTTGCGACCATTTCGCAAGCTGAACAGCAGGATCGGTTCCCCGCGATGGGCGAACTGAGCGAACTCAATAGCTACTTTCAGTCTGGAGCTAAACGGATTCAAATCGCTAAGATTATTAGCGATAATTCTGAATTGATCGTCTCTCGTGCGGCTAACCGGATTTTTACTGGTGGTTCGCCGATGTCATTTTTGGAAAAGCAAGTCGTAATAGCGAAACCTAAAGTAGCCAGAACCTTTGCCAGTGGCACGAAACAAACTGACTCTACACTAGGGACTGTAACCTTTGTCGAGCCAAAAAGTAGCTTTTTTGCCAATGTAGCTTCCCTATTTACAACCGCTGGTTCCGGTGCGATTCCCCCAGGTTTCCAACCGATTAATATCTCCCAGTACGGTCCTGCAAATATGCAGAAATCTCTGAGGGACATGAGTTGGTTCCTGCGTTATGTGACTTATGCGATCGTTGCGGGAGATCCAAACATCATCACGGTGAACGTGCGGGGATTGCGAGAAATCATCCAGAAGGCTTGCTCGGTACCAGCAACCATCGTCGCACTTCAAGAAATGCGGGCTGGCTCGATTGGTTATTTTACCAATGATAAAGAAGCTCTAGAGATCGTTACTCAGTACTTTGAAGTAATGATTAGTGAGTTCAAAGCCTCTGCACCAGCCAACAAACTGCGTCAGCGGAACTCCGACGACCAACAGGGACTAGAACTCCCACAGATTTACAACGTCGCAGCCGAACGTCGTGTCAAGTACGCGATGAAACCAGGCTTGTCGGGAGTTGAAAAAATTGATGTCATCAAAGCGGCTTATCGCCAAATCTTTGAACGCGACATCACTCGCGCCTACAGCTTATCGGTTTCCGATTTGGAATCGAAAGTCAAAAACGGCGAAATCTCGATGAAGGAATTCGTCCGCCGCTTGGCAAAGTCGCCCCTGTATCAGAAAAACTTCTTCCAACCCTACATCAATAGTCGGGCACTAGAACTCGCGTTCAAGCACATCCTCGGTCGCGGTCCTTCCTCACGCGAAGAAGTCCAGAAGTACTTCAGTATCGTCTCGGCTAAGGGATTGAGTGGGCTGGTAGATGCCCTAGTAGACTCTAATGAGTACTCTGACTACTTCGGTGAAGAAACCGTCCCTTATATCCGAGGTTTGGGTCAAGAAGCCCAAGAGTGTCGCAATTGGGGGCCGCAACAGGACTTATTCAATTACAGCGCACCGTTCCGCAAGATTCCGCAATTCATCACCACCTTTGCAGCATACGAGCAGCCATTACCAGACCAACACGTTTACGGTTCGGGTAACGATCCGCTCGAAATTCAATTCGGGGCGATCTTCCCGAAAGAAACTCGCAATCCCAGCACTTCACCAGCACCATTTAGCAAGAATACCCGCCGAATTCTGATCGCCCAGGGACCAGGAATCAATAACCAAAACAGTAATCCTGCCGCGCGGGGAGTCACACCTGGGACGTTGGGAGCTAAAACTTTCAAGCTGGATCAATTACCTGGATTTACAGGGATTGGCAAGAAATCCAAATCTAGCCAAGGTCGCAGTACTTCATTCACCGAAAGTTCTACCCAAGCAGTAATTAAAGCAATTTATCTGCAAGTGATGGGACGAGAGGTATATGAGGGTCAACGGCTCAAAGTTCAGGAAATCAAACTCGAAAACGGTGATATTTCCGTCCGTGAATTTGTCCGCGACTTAGCCAAATCAGATCTGTTCCGCAATACCTACTGGACGAAACTCTATGTAACCAAAGCGATCGAATTCATCCACCGTCGTCTGCTCGGTCGTCCGACTTACGGTCGTCAGGAGATGAACAAATACTTCGATATCGCCGCGAAAAAAGGCTTCTATGCGATCGTCGATGCGATGATTGACTCGACTGAATACAGTGAGAGCTTCAACGAGGACATGGTGCCCTACACTCGCTACCTCACCCCCGCAGGTGTCAGCGGTCAGAATCTCCGCGTCGGTAGTATCGGCGATACTGGAGTTGGTATCCTCACTCAAGCTCAATCGGAAGCTACACCTCGATTCGTCGAACTCGGTGCGGTCGTGGACAACCGTTCGCAACCCGACATCGAATTCCGCGTCAATCAAGGTGTTACCAAGAAGCGCGAACAAACTAAAACCTTCAAACTTACCCAAGCCAGTGACAAAACCCAGCTCAAAACCGTCATTCGGGCGGCATATCGTCAAGTCTTCGAGCGGGACATCGAACCCTACATCGTGGCGAACGAATTCCGCGCCCTCGAAAGTAAACTCGGTAACTCCGAAATCAACCTCAAGGAGTTCATCGAAGGACTGGGTTGCTCTGGCTTGTACCTCAAAGAGTTCTACACTCCATATCCCAACACCAAAGTAATCGAACTAGGTACCAAACACTTCCTCGGACGTGCGCCCCTAGATCAAGCCGAAATCCGTAAATACAACCAAATCCTTGCGACAGCAGGGATTAAAGCCTTCATCGGCGCAATGGTAAACGGTGCCGAGTACTCCCAAGTGTTTGGTGAAGATGTAGTCCCCTACAACCGCTTCCTGACGCTCCCAGCAGCTAACTATCCCAATACTCAAACCCTGTACAACAAGCTCACCAAACAGGATAAGCAAGTTGTCGTTCCGAGTTTTGATACCATCAAACCACGGATGGATATGGCAAAACTCCCGATGACTGGTAAAGCGATCGCCGATAATAATGCTGCTGCTGCTGCCCATCAGAAGGAGCCTGAGCTAGTGTCATTGGGTCGTTCCTCTAGTGGGACTATGAGTGAGGCTACCGTGGCTACAACCGCCAATATCGCCCGCGAGTCAGCCCGAATTTTTCGGATCGACGCGAGTACGAGCCAAGCAGAAGCTACACTAGCGATCGAAGCTCTGTACATCCAAGTGATGGATATCAGTCACGGTCAAATTCCCGCACAGTTCCGCCGTCTGGACTTAGAACACAAACTTTGCACTGGTGAGATCTCCACGCGGAAGTTTGTCGCTACTCTAGCTAGCTCCGAAGCTTATATCGATCGGTTCTACACCCCATATCCAAATAATAAGGCGATCGAATTTTTATGTCGTCACCTCTTAGGTCGCGCACCACTAAACCAAGCTGAGATCGCCGATTACCATCGGGTGATTGCCGAACAAGGCTTTGTTGCAGTAGTGAATGCGATCGTCAATAGTGTGGAATACGCCAGCTATTTTGGTGAAAATGTAGTTCCTTACCATCGTTCTCCTTCTCTATCAGCAGCTAACTAAATCTGTAGTTTTTAGTCTGAGGATTGGGTAAAGTAACACGGCTAGATCTAAAATCTCCCCGACTTCTTGAACAAGTCGGGGAGATTTTACGATCCTCAAAAACCTAACTATCAATTATCAACTATCAACTATCAACACTTCGACTACGCTCAGTGCAAGCTATCAACTATCAATTATCAATTAAATTAATTACAATCGATTGGGAAGGCTAGTTCATGAAATCGGGATTGATTCGGCGAGTTGCTATTATCGGTGGAATACATGGAAACGAGTTGACTGGTATTTATCTAGTCAAGAAATTCGAGCAGTTCCCAAAACTATTGCATCGCGACAGCTTCGAGTGTATGACTATATTAGCCAATCCTCAGGCGATCGCCACAAATCAAC
>JAJAZF010000530.1 GCA_026785875.1 Chamaesiphon sp.
CATTAAGGACAAACACAGATTATTCATAGTTATGAAGGAATAACGATCGATCCCAGTCATCAAGCAGTTAACAACTCTACCCTCAAACCTCAATCCTCACAATGGTGATGAGGTCTGGCGGCGATCGCTAATTAGCTGCATCTACTGTAGACTCAATCTGATCGTATTTTATCAATATTAGGTGCTAGGAGCTAGGGTGTTCGATCGATTTGACCAAATCGCCAAATGGGGAGACGGGAGAAGATGGTAGAAATCTCAATTTTGAACTTGCTTCTCCCTGCTGATTCACGCAAGATTCCGATTGCTTTTTTAGCGTCTGCTCAGATAAAGATTGTCGAGTTGGAGAAAAGTTTGCATTAGCACATTAGCACCGCGATCGCATTCTTCTGGCGAAGTATATTCGTCTCCAGAATGACTGATACCTGCCCGACTGGGGACAAAAATCATCCCCATCGCGGTGAGTCGGCCGATTTCTTGGGCATCATGTCCCGCACGGCTGGGCATGTGTGTATAAGCCAGCCTCATGTTCTGACAAACAGCCTCGATCGAGTTCATAATTTGGGGATCTGCTAGTGTGGGGTGAATGTGGAGAGTCTGCTGGAGCGAAATTTCTGTATCGGTAGTTCTAGCAATGGTGGTAATTTCGGCTTTGAGTTTCGCCGTCAGCAGTTGTAATCGCTCCTCAGAAAGATCTCGCATGTCGATTCGCAGATCTACTTTTCCAGGTACTGTATTAGTAGCGTTGGGCGATACATTGAGATAGCCGACAGTGGCAACTTGTTCGCCATCGATCGCTCGGGCAATTTTATTGACAGCTAGCACGATTTCTGAAGCGGCAACTAGCGCGTCTTTCCGCATATTCATCGGGGTGGTGCCAGCATGATTGGCGCGTCCGATGACGGTGACAGCAAATCGGTATTGTCCGACAACTCCAGTCACAATCCCAATCGGCTTATCTAGATGTTCCAAGATACCGCCTTGTTCGACGTGTAGCTCCACAAACGCCACTATCTCGCTGGGTTGGCGTTTGGCGGTGGCAATTTGCGACCAATCGCCACCAATTCGATCGAGACATTCCTGAATCGGCGTACCATCCAGACGGGCATAATAACTGGCATCTTCTAATACTTCCCCTACCATCCCCTTCGAGCCAATCACCGAGCGTTCCTCATCGGTAAAGACAATGACCTCGATCGGGTGGTACAGTCGGATCGATCGATCTTGCAATACCCGCACCACTTCAATCCCCGCCAGCACTCCCAGACAGCCATCATAAATCCCACCTGTCGGAACGGTATCGATATGCGAACCAGTCGCGATCGCACCTGCATCTGGATTTGTACCCTCATAGCGACCGATAATATTACCAGCCGCATCCGTCCTCACGGTCATTCCCGCCTCAACCATCCAAGTTTGCACCAATTGACGCGCGAGTAAATCTTCTGGCGTAAAAGCTACTCTGCTGATGCCACCTTGGGGTAGCTTGCCAATTTCTGCTAATTCAAATAAGCTGCGATCGAGTCTGGCGGAATCGATCTTTAATTCACTCAGTTTTAGTTCGGGTGCAATTTTCATCAGTATTATAAATTAAGGAATATGACTTTCAACTCGATCGACGATCGCTAACAATCGAAACCGGGCAATCTGACTAATTTCCTCGATCGCTGCCTCTAATTCGACTTCAGCAGAATTCTGTAAACGGAGATCGAAAGCTTCCAAAATACTTGACTTAGTATGATTTTTGACAGCGATAATAAATGGGAAATCAAATTTTTCTGTGTAAGATTGATTGAGTTGTTGAAACCTGACGAATTCACTCGCACTCAACCGATCTAAACCAACGCCTGCTTGCTCTTGTACCGATGCTACTGCCATTTTGACCTTACTGCCCAAATCGGGATGAGCACGGACTAGAGCCAATTTTTGCTCGTACTCGAAACCCATTACTACCACCATCATCTGCTGATGTAGCTCCTCGATCGACATAAATGGTCGCTGGTGCCATACTCGATCGGCGATAGTTGGTGTATGTTCAAAGATTTCACCCAATGCCTGAATAAATTGGGATCGATCCATCCGATTAATCTGAGTCAGAGCATAAATCATCGGCTTTAATATAGGTTGGATGTCTAATCTTTCCATCTCAATTATCAATTATCAATTATCAATTAAATTAACTACCTCGATAAGTGCTATAAGACCACGGTGAAACTAGTAATGGAATGTGGTAATGAGCATTGATATCGGCAATTTGAAAGCGAATGGGAATGCGATCGAGAAATGCTGGTTTAGGTAAGTGAGCCTGGGTACTATTGAAATAACTACCCACCGCGAACACTAGTTCGTATTCACCAATTTGTAAGTCACCATCGGCTAATAAAGGCTGTGCGGTACGTCCATCTCGATCGGTGTAAACCTGGGTAATTAAGGTTCGATCGTCCGATGGAGATGCGATCGAGTAGAGAGATATTTCAACCCCTGCGGCGGGGCAACCGTGGGCTGTATCTAATACGTGCGTTGTTAATTTACCAGCCATAGTTAAATCGATATAAGTAAAACTAGCTTCGTTTGAGGTTGAATTACCCCCCAACCCCCCCTTCTAAAGGTGGGGCTAATCCGGCTCCCTCCCCTTTATAAGGGGAGGGCTGGGGTGGGGTAGATCCACGCATCATCTCCAAAAGACTCTACTTGGCATAACTCCACAGCCAATCCTTCACCGTAATGGGCCACCCAAAATCGTTTTGGCGATCGCGCCTGCAACAGCTTCGGGTGGTTCGGTTTTCAATTGCTGATACCAAGCCAGCGTCACCGCCGGATCGCGACCGTGGATTTGTTCGGCGCGTTGACGAGCCTTGGCGACAACAGCATTGGCGCGTTCTTTGCGTTCGGATTCATAACGCTTGAGGGCATCTGGTACGCTGATATTCGTCGCGATTAGGTAATTGGTCAATACCCAGGCATCTTCGAGGGCTTGACAACCACCTTGTCCGAGATCGGGGCAAGTACCATGAGCGGCATCGCCCAGGAGTGCCACTCGTCCACGCACATAGCGATCGATCGGCCCCATATCGTGAATGGCGATGCGGGCGGTTTCGGCGGGATTGAGTCGATCGATTAATTGTTGGACTGGTTCGTCCCAGCCGTGAAAATGCTCCTTTAATTCGGCTTGATATCCTGCGGCTGGAGCGCAATTATCTGCTGGTAGCGGGACATTGAGGAAAAAATAACAGCGCGAGTCACCAACAGGCATCAGTGAAGCCCGTTTGTGTTCGCCCACATAGATGCTCCAGGTATTTTTTGGTGCTAGTTTTTCGTCGGCGGGAATTAGACCATTCCAATTGATATACCCTGCATACTTGGGTTCGACAGGTTCGTCGAGAATATGTTTGCGAAATTGAGAGCGAATGCCATCGGCGGCAATAATTAAGTCGCCGCTGGTGCGATGACCATTTTCAAAGATCGCCGTTACGCCAGTCTCGGATTCTTCAAAATCAATACATTTATGGTCGAGGTGAACTTGCCCAGGAAATGCTCCTACCAGCATTGTCTGTAAGTCCCGTCGGGCGACTGGATACGGACGCTGCCCGACTCGATCGATCAATGGTAGCAAATCGATTTGATTGAGCAATTCTCCGGTCTTACTCCGATATTCCATTGCATTCATTTCACCCCCGATCGCGGCAATTTCCGCCCCCAGACCCAGCCGATTCAAGATTTTGACTCCATTCGACCACAGCGAGATTCCCGCCCCTACAGGGCGCAATGTAGTGACTCGATCGTAAATCTCGACTTCATAACCTGCTTGTTTCAGGGCGATTCCGGCTGTCAATCCGCCAATTCCCGCCCCGATGACGATCGCTTTCAAGTTGTTCATAATATCGACTATTTTTTTTGATAATCTGATGGGGGATGATGTTGGTGCCAGTGTTGGGCGATATCGATGCCACGGCACAGCCAGACGCGATCGTGTTGCCGTACATAGTCTAGAAATCTCGCCAACGCAGCCGCCCGTCCGGGTCTACCTACTATCCGACAATGCAAGCCCACGCTCATCATTTTGGGTGCGGTTTCGCCCTCGGCATAGAGGACATCGAAGGCATCGCGGAGGTATGCAAAGAACTGTTCGCCCGAATTAAAGCCTTGAGGTGTGGCAAATCGCATATCGTTGTTATCGAGGGTATAAGGTACCACCAGGTGCGGTTTGCCATAGTTATCCGTCCAATAGGGTAAATCATCAGCATAACTATCCGAGTCATAGAGAAAACCCCCCGCTGCGACGACTAATTTGCGGGTGTGGGGGCTATTGCGTCCGGTATACCAGCCAGTAGGACGCTGCCCCGTCACCTGCGTATGAATCGCGATCGCTTGTTGGATGTGCTCCCGTTCCGCGCTCTCGGAAAAATCCTTGTAATCGATCCACCGATAGCCATGACTGGCAATCTCCCAATCAGCCTCCAGCATGGCAGCAACCGCATCAGGATTGCGCGCCAACGCCATCGCAATCCCATAGACTGTCACCGGAATTTGTCGATCGGTAAATAGCCGATACAACCGCCAAAAGCCAGCCCGACTGCCATATTCATAGCAGGACTCTATATTCATGTGCCGCTGCCCTGCCAATGGCACTGCACTGACAATTTCGGACAAAAACGCCTCCGATGCTAGATCGCCATGCAAGCTACAATTTTCGCCACCTTCTTCGTAATTAACTACAAACTGAACGGCTATCCTAGCTCGATCTGGCCACTGAGGATGTGGCTGGATCTGCCCATAGCCGACTAAATCGCGTGGATAGTCGATCGATGTCAGATATTACGCTTTAGCATAACGCATTTTTATTGTATACTGTACACAGTATTTTAGGTCGCCCCCAGAAAATCCCCAGAGTGGAAAATCCCATGTGTACATAAGTCTGTTGGACTTCGATTTAATGGGCTGACCCCCCCAACCCCCCTTATAAAGGCAGGGTGGTTTCATACAAGAAAAGAAAAATGAGGATAGACTAAGTTACCTCGCAAAGGAAACTAGTCTAAATGATCCTCACAGAACAATTAAAGCAAATACCAGACCATCGGAAAGCAAAAGGCAAAAAATATTCA
>JAJAZF010000531.1 GCA_026785875.1 Chamaesiphon sp.
GCGACTGCCTCACCCGAAGGGTTGAATATTGCCGAGATTGAGTTAAGTGTTTTGTCACAACAGTGTCTAGATCGACGTATTAGTAGAGCCGATGTTTTGAAAGCTGAATTAGCTGCTTGGCAATCAGAACGTAATCGTGAACATGCTCAAGTTAAATGGCAATTTACCACGGCTGATGCCAGAATTAAATTACACCATCTTTACCCACAATTTTAACCTGGACGCGCTACTACTGTCTGTCAACTGTCAACTGTCAACTGTCAACTGTTATCTACTTCCCGTGCAAAATTAACGCCACATCCTTGGCAAAATAGGTGAGGATCAGATCTGCCCCAGCACGTTTGATACTTAGCAAAGTTTCCATGATGATTTTTTTCTCATCAATCCAGCCGAGTTGAGCAGCAGCCTTGATCATTGCGTATTCACCACTCACATTATAAGCGGCAACTGGAACGTTGCAGTTTGCCTTTACTTGGTGAATGATATCGAGATAGGCTAAAGCGGGTTTCACCATGACGATATCTGCACCTTCAGCGATATCGAGTGCGACTTCTACTAGAGCCTCCCGAGCATTAGCTGGGTCCATTTGGTAGGTTTTTTTGTCGCCAAACTTGGGTGCAGATGCTAGAGCATCGCGGAATGGCCCATAATAAGCTGAGGCATATTTGGCTGAATAAGCCAGAATGCCGACATCAGTAAAGCCATGAGCGTCTAAACCGCGACGAATTGCGCCGATTCGTCCGTCCATCATGTCTGAAGGGGCTACCATGTCGCAGCCAGCTTGAGCTTGAGAGATAGACATTTTGACCAGAATTTCGACAGTTTCATCGTTGAGGATGACACCGTGTTCGTCGATGACTCCATCGTGTCCGTGGGTGGTGAAAGGATCGAGTGCAACATCGGTAATCACGATCGTGCCTGGAGTTTGAGCCTTGATTGCTGTGACAGCACGTTGAGCCAATCCTTCGGGGTTGTAGCTCTCGGTGCCAGTCTCATCTTTTTTTGCTTCAGGGACGACAGGAAACAAGGCGACGGCTTTTATCCCTAACGTAAATAGTTCGGCAATTTCTGCCAGTAGGAGATCGAGTGTATAACGATAACATCCTGGCATCGAGACGATTTCTACTCGCTCGTTTTCCCCTTCCATCACAAACATCGGGTAGATCAGATCGTCAACAGTGAGTTGGGTTTCGCTGACTAGGCTGCGGATGCTAGGGTTGCGGCGGAGACGGCGCGGACGCTGGGTAAGTGGGAGTTGACGATCTGATGGGGACATATGGATGAGTAGATGGCAGTAGCCACTGATTATACCGAAAAATACCCTAGCCGCAAAACCCCTTCTGGGTTAATCCGTACTGTCGATCGCTGGAATCTGAGTGGGGCAACATCTAAAATAATATGTAAAGGAATATTTAGAGATAGTTATGAGCGATCGATTAATTCGAGCAACAGCAGCAGATGGAGGAATTCGCGCAGTCGGGGCAATTACTACTAGTCTGACCGAAACAGCCAGAGTGCGCCACCGACTCTCGCCAGTCTCTACCGATGCTTTAGGGCGGGCGATGACTGCCGGATTGCTGCTCACATCGGGGATGAAAACCAAGTTTGCCCGCGTCAATCTCCGCATGAAAGGGGATGGGCCGATGGGCGGACTGATGGTCGATGCTGGGGTAGATGGGACTGTCAGAGGCTATGTAAATAATCCCCACGTCGAAGTACCACTCACTGCTGATGGTAGATTAGATGTCGGTGGTGCGATCGGTAGTGAAGGCTTTGTTTATGTCTTTCGGGATCTGGGTTACGGTCGTCCTTACTCTAGTACTGTGGAGTTAGTTTCTGGAGAAGTTGGGGATGATGTTGCCAACTATCTATTTAGCTCCGAGCAAACCCCTTCCGCTTTGGTATTAGGTGTTTCGATGGACAGTCAGAGTGTTCAGTCTGCGGGGGGAATTTTAATTCAGGTGTTGCCAAAAGCCGCACGGGATGAATCATTGGTAGCTTTGCTAGAATCACGAGTCAGCGGTCTGCAAGGGTTTACTCCTTTATTAAAAGCAGGTAAAGATCTGCCGGATATTTTCGAGGAGCTGTTGGGCGATCTGGGCTTGACAATTTTTCCTGAAGAAAAGGAGCTAAAATTTGACTGTCCTTGTTCCGAACAACGGATGTTAGACGCACTCAAGCTATTGGGGACGGAGGAACTTGAAGACATGATCGCTACAGA
>JAJAZF010000532.1 GCA_026785875.1 Chamaesiphon sp.
AATTATCAATACAACATCGATTCAGGCTTACGATCCGTCTGCGGGTTTAGTTGACTATGCGATCACCAAGGCAGGGATTGTGGCATTTACTCAAGCTTTAGCCAAACAGTCGATTGACAAAGGGATTCGAGTGAATGCGGTTGCACCTGGACCTTTCTGGACACCGTTACAGCCTAGCGGCGGACAGCCTCAAGATAGCATCGAGAAGTTTGGGACTAAAGTACCGCTGGGACGACCTGGACAGCCGGTAGAGATTGCGCCGATTTATGTGCTTTTAGCTTCGCAGGAGGGTAGCTACATCACAGGTGAAGTCTACGGTGCAACTGGCGGAGCGGGTATTGGTTAGCAGGATGGCTAAAATAGCCCACCGCGCCAAAAATATACTTTTACATTTTTGGCGCGGTGGGCTATTTTAGTCTAGTCGCTCGTTTGCCCCCTATTTCCCGCCAACAACCCCTCCAACATTCCTGAAGCCCAAAATCATCAACCCACATTCCGCTAGTCCAAGCGATCAAAAAATAATTAAAACGAAGCCATAGGATCATTTCTGGTGAATATATCGATCGTAAATATATTGCTAAAACTAGAATTTAACGAATTAGTATAACGATAACGATCGAATAGATCTCTATCGATATTTTCTCCTCAATCGTCACCTAAATGAATGTAGGAAAAGCGTTTACCCAAATTCTATTTTCATAGTTAGATACGATCGACTCGATCGCTACTAAAGCTGCCTCTTGAGACTCATAACGCCGAAAATGACTTTGATGATGTATACGCCAATTAGTTGATTCTTTTGTGTTGCTCATGATCTACCATCCATTCAAATTTGAGTGATATTCCCAATTGTCATCAGGAGATCGAGTGAATATTTCTATTGGGACGAATCTGATATTGGATAGATATTCACTAAACTGATGAACCCTAAAATAGTTGTTGATTATCAAGTTTTATAGTAGAATCAACCGAGTGGTATATATGTATGAACCCACACCAAAACCATCATAAATACATATACGGAGACAGCAAACACAGTTGAGGCAATTAGTTTTTCTCCAATCGAGGTTTCATACCACCTAATTTCTGTGCCGAACTTGTTAGTTGCTGTTTGAACGATCAAACTCTCCTCTACTACTTTTATAGGGTCATCGATTCTCCGGGAGAGAGGCTGCACCAACGGTTTAATCAGTTACTACGATAGCGTAATCTATAGTCTCAATCGGGAATTCCACTCTAGTTATTTCCAGATTAGGATCTATGAATTTGGCTAACTGATATTTTCCTAAATAGTTATCGATGGTGATGTAATAATCTTCTTTATCGAGCGAGCAGTAGGAATACTTATAGTCTAAGCAAGCATAAAGACACCTCTGATTAGGAGTATCCACCTTCTTGTACTTACTCCATCCGTGAATTGTAAAGCCAGGATAGTCACAGGGCAATCTTTCTGCCAAATACCCGTCGTTACAATCATAGCCAGCTTTTAATGATTGTTGGAGTAAATCCGAACCGTACTTGAAAATCCAATCTTCCTTGTTTTTGATGTATATATCGATCGTCAACATATTGCCGATCTTAGAGCGAGTAAATACGCCAGTAGAATAACGACCATCAAATAAACTGGTATCTACAGTTTCTCGATCTTGATATCCCAAGAAGAAGTAGGATTTATCACTCCAAATTCCACTTTCATAACTGGCTAAGATCGAGTCCACTGCTATTAGAGCTGCTTGCTGTGAATCATAGTATTCAATCCGATCTTGGTGACTTATATACCAGCCGCCAATTAGTTTTATTTTGCCCATTAGCTACCATCCATTCAAGATTGAGTAATGTTTACAACCACCATGAGAATATCGAGTGACTATTCTGCTGGCGTGAATGTTGTACGATCGTAGACCTGTTAGATATTAGGAGACTTTTGCACCATCGCCATTATCCCTATTCATCGATCGCGATTGGGGATGTTCCTATTTTAATTCAAAATTCAGTACAGAGCTTTGGATCGAGTAATATTGTACTATTTTAGTCTGTTAGAGACTCAGCACGACAGTTACTTTTGGATCGTTGAAGAAATTGTTACTTGGGAGGAAGAAAAACTGACAGGGCTAGAGGTGCTGATCGTCCAGTCGTAGCGTAATTTTGGGTTTCATCATTTTCCCCTCGATTTACTGGTGCAAACATCCCACACCCCATCTTGCGCTTACCGCCAATTCCTTCATGTTGCAGGATTAAAGACTCGATCGGATTGAGGTTTGAGACTGTCAGCCCAAAGCAAACAACAGTAAATCCTCTCACCTTAATAGTTTTACACTTCGCTCGTCCATCTGAATGACAGTCTAGCTCGATATTTGTGTGGATATTTAGTCGATCGAGTTGCGATCTAGCTGAAGATAGAAACACATCGCCAGTTTCGGCACCTTCGATCGTTATCAGTCTCGCCTTCAGGCTAGGCGATGGCGGCAACAAGCTGACGCTAACATCTCCTAACCGCACTGAATAATCACCGACGATTAATGACTGATGTTCTAACCGATAGGCAATACCTACGTCTTGAATTCGCAATCGCAGTCTTAGTTTCGATCGATCGCTAAGATGCAGGATTGCTTTGTTTTGCCGATCTGGGCT
>JAJAZF010000533.1 GCA_026785875.1 Chamaesiphon sp.
AGGAGACTGAAATTCGATATTTTTAGCAATCAGAATAGTCGTACCATCACCACTAAAAGTTGTTCTTAATGATTCGTGGCGCATCACTAATACTTTTAAAGCTGCCTGGAGAGCATCAAGATTTAGCAGCCCTGTTAATCTGAATGATTGAGATAACATACATGCTAAATTAGCTTCATTACTCATTTGGACACCCAGCCAAATTTCCTTTTGAGACTCGGTAGCTGGTGCAGTCAATGATATTTCGCCATCCGCAAAAGGATCGAAGTCAATGGCTTTTAATTTAGACCCAAATGATGTGCCTGTTGGCATCAAAGCTATTTCTTCATCGGTACGAATAGGTTCGAGCGTAATACTATTAGAAATGCCATCCATCATCAAAGAGCCGTTTTTATCTAAAATATAATATCGCACGCACAACCCTCGGCTGTGCCGAGGAGCGTGAGCCGCTGTCAACTATCAACTGTCAACTGTCAACTGTCTTTAATAAATTTATCGAGCTGTAAATATTTACTAGGTTGCTGTGGATCGGTGATAAACCAAGCAGGATTTCCCGATCGATCTTTACCCAATTTTGCACCTGGTTGCGGTGGCAGATTTTTGTTAATCGCGATCGCATTTCCCGAACTCGAAAGTAAGCCTGTCGATTGCAGTTCGGCGATACATACTTGGAAAGCCCAAATAATTTTCTCGATATCTTCATCGCTATGGGCGAGAGTCAAAAAGCACGGACGATACTCCCAAACATGAATCCCTTTTTCCCGCATTAGATAGAATAATAAGCCGCCATAGGTTTCAGTAGGTGGAAAAGTGATGTAAAACCAAGAGCTGAAATATTCTAGATTAATCTGTGCCCCAACTAATTTAAAATGTTCGATCAGTCGATCGACTAGTTTTGTTACTTTAGTTGTTAAAGATATTTGCAAATCGGCTCCTCCCGCTTGTAGTTTAGTTAGAGTAGCTTCGACAGCGGCTAAAGCTAAAGGGTGACGGACAAAAGTTCCGGCAAAAAACGTGACACCGACTTCAGGGATCGATCGATCGCCAAATTGCCAGAAACCACCATCGAGTGCATCCATATATTTAGCTGTTCCAGTTAAGATCCCGATCGGTAAACCACCACCAACAACTTTGCCATAAGTAGCAATATCGGCTTTAATATCGAAGTATTCCTGAGCACCTCCAGGCGCGACTCGAAAGCCAGTGACAACTTCATCAAAAATCAAGGCAGTTGCCGATCGCTCGGTGATTTTTCTCAGTTCTTGGAGGAATGCTTGGGGGCGTAATTCGGGGTGACGACTTTGGATCGGTTCGACGATGACAGCCGCAAGCTCGTCAGCACATTGACGAATGATTTCTAGCGATGCTGAAGTACCATAATCTAGTACCAAAATATTGTCAAATACCGCAGACATGATGCCTGGTGCCGCAGGTAAAGATGTTCGATCGGAGCCAGCGCGGACTAATACTTCATCAAAAGTGCCGTGGTAAGAGTCGGCAAAAATCACGATTCGATCGCGTCCTGTAACTGTCCGAGCGATCCGAAATGCCGCCATCACCGCTTCCGAACCTGTATTGCAAAAGGCGACTCGCTCCATCCCCGTAATTTCGGTAATCATTTTGGCAACCTTACCAGCCAAAGGCGTTTGAGGGCCGATTGCCATTCCCAGATCTAGCTGTGCTTTGAGAGCCTCTGTCACAAAATCCGGCGACCAGCCGAAGAAATTTAGACCGAATCCATTGGTAAGATCGATGTATTCATGACCATCTTCATCCCATAATCTCGACCCTTTGGCGCGATTGATGACGATCGGATAGACCATTTCTTTGATTAAGGGGGCAAATCCCGAAACGGTGCGCGGATCTGCCAAATAGCGGCGATGCGCTTGGGCTTGACGTTTGGACTCGGGGGTACGTGCTACATAACGATCGATTATTTCTGATAGGGCTGCTTGCTGTGGGGCGGTGAGGCTAGTATCGATCGATTTGCTGATTTTTGTGCCTGGAGCTGGTGCTTTGAGCGGTTTTTCTGGTGTTGTCGTAGTTCCTCGCCCATTACCGTTGTGACTTGTCGAACCGAGATTGTGAGTAATTGGGGGGATAACTGGATTACTTGCTGCAATTGGCGCGGCAGGCGGGATACTATTACCACCGAGCAATTCCAGTTGCCTTACCATGATCTGGAGTTGCTGCCCAACTAATGATTCAATTGCACTTTGATTTCCAGGATTGATGACTGGTGCGATATTCATTATCGGCGCAGCAGTGGGTAAGAGCGGGCTAGAAGCGGATGCTACAGACGGATTGACTACCTGAGTTGGCGGGTTGACTACTGGTGCAGGAAAGGCATCTGGAGGCAGTTGGAGATCGATCGCGCCAGGGTTGTTAGGTTAGAGCAGTCTTCTAATAATTGCCGAAAGGTAACTTTGATTTTGAATTTTTTCTTGAGGCTCAGAGCTACTTGAGTCAGCGATAGCGAATCCAAACCTAGCTCTAAGAAAGTCGCGAGCTGTTCCTCTGCACCAATCTCTACCCCTGCGGTATCTTTAAAAACTGCGGCAATTGGGGGAATTAGCCGCACAGCACGAGCTTCAGGAGTAGGCGACGATTGCACTGGCATAGTTAAAGAGTTGATAGTTGATAGTTGATAGTTGATAGTTGATAGCGAGGTTTGTAGGATGGGGATTTATATCCCTGATTTTTGTTAAATTATTTAGATACGTTTCGGGTTGAATTGGGTTGCTGGGAATTGCAGGTGATAAATTTTGGTGAGGGAGTGGATCGATCCAGAATTTTTGTCGTTCAAATGGATAGGTAGGCAAGGGGACGCGATGTCTGGTTTCATTGATATAGAATTGCGCCCAGTCGATATTGACTTTTGCTAACCATAATTGCCCGACGGCTTGAAGTAGACATTGCCAATCGGCGTTATCCTCGGAGGTATTTCCGAGTGAAGCGATCGCAATTTGGTGATGGCGATCGGTCGCTTGTTGTCGTGCTAGAGTTGTCAGAGTTTGGCGCGATCCGACTTCTAGTAAAACAAAGTTAGGATTTTGTTGCCATAGTTTTTGGACACCTTCAGCAAAACGGACTGGCTTGACGAGATGATTTGCCCAATAGTTAGGACTTATGGCTTGCTCGTCGGTAATCCAGTCGGCTGTTACTAGAGATATAAACGGGATCTGGGGCGGAGATAGCTGCATATTTGCGACCAAATCGGCAAAAGGTGCGACAATCGGTTCCATCATCGGCGAATGAAAAGCATGGGAAGTATGCAATAATTTACAAACTATTTCCTCTCGTTCTAACTCCTGCTGTAACTGAGCGATCGCCTCAGTCGCACCAGATACTACACATAGAACAGGACTATTAATCGCCGCGATCGCTAATTCCGATGTCAGTCTGGCGGCGATCTCCGCCGCTGGTAGTCGCACTGACAGCATCGCACCAGCAGGTAAGTCCCACATCAGTTTCCCCCGCGCCGCCACGAGTTTGAGCGCGTCTGGGAGCGAAAATACGCCCGCCAGACAAGCCGCCACGAACTCACCGATACTATGCCCGATCGTTGCTGTGGGTTTTATGCCCCAACTGAGCCACAATTGAGCTAGAGCGTATTCGATTGTAACTAAAGCTGGCTGAGTATAAAGAGTTTGAGCTAATAACTCGGTGCTCGATCCTAATTGCTCCACCTGTGGGTAGAGTAATTCGCGCAGATCTCGCTCTAATAAAGGTTGTAAAATCTCCGCACAACGATCGATCGCTTGCTGGAATACTGGTTCGGATCTATACAAATTCACACCCATATTCACATACTGAGCACCTTGCCCTGGAAACATAAATACCACTTCGGGATGCTGAGTTTCAACATGGCGAGTTGTGGTTAATTGAGGTGGTAATGTTGCCAGATTTTCGATAGCTTCTAATGGATCTTTGCAGACGATAAATCGACGATGGTTAAAACTTTTTCGCCCTTGCTGGAGGGTATACGCAATATCTGCTAAGTTTGGTGCTGAGTCTTGTTGTAAATAGTGATGAAGATTGGTTGTAAGTTGACTAATTGCGGTTTCAGTTTTACCTGAAAGCACTAATAATTGATAGGGACGGGAA
>JAJAZF010000534.1 GCA_026785875.1 Chamaesiphon sp.
AGAGCGGTTTTAGCAGCGGTTTGGAGGAGAGTGGCTGCACCTGCGCGATCTCCTTGTTGGAGCTTTTGTTCGGCGAGTTGGGTTTGACGATATTTGGCTAGGGCGAGTGTTTGCTGCTGGACATTACTAGCAACTTGTGGTAGGGGATTGCGGGTGACATTGACACTGACATTTACAGGTGCAGTCAGGAGATTGGTTAAACCTTTGGCAGGGTCATCATAGCGGATTTGGAGGGTCGCGATCGATTGTTCGCCTTCAGCAAGTTGTCCGATATAGGTATTAACCAGGATTACCCGCGAGATTTTCATCAAGTCGCCGAGCCGGATGATGTGCAGATTACCATCATCTTCGACGGGTAATTCGATCGTATCGGGGGCGACTTGAGCCACTGGTTTGAGTTCGGCGAGTCGAACTTTGGGCTTTAATTCTAGTTGGAGATAGGCATTTGTCAATCCGACTGACTGCATCCGACTGAAGATGCGGCCAAATTCACTGACAGCTTGGGCTGCTTCGGCAATATAGGCGAGGGTACCTGCGGCGGTATCGGCAATTTTTTCGAGGATATTTTGATTCCAATTCTCGCCAAATCCCAGCGTATTGAGGGTAAGATTGCTCTCGGTGGCAAATCCAGCTAGTTTAATACACCGTGCGTCATCGCCGTGTTCGTTTTCCCCATCGGTGAGGATAAAGGCATGAGATACCCGATCTTGTCTACCTTCGAGCAGTTGGGTAATGCCTAGTTTAATCCCTGCATCGATCGCTGTGCCACCAGCCGCTTGTAACTTGTCAATCCGTGCGAAAATATCTGTAGGATCGGTGACTTGCTGACAGGGGACAATCACTTGAGCCTGATGATCGAAAGCCACAATCGATAGTCGATCTTCAGGTTTGAGGCTCTTAATTAATTCTCGTGCGGCTTGTTTGACGGTACTTAATGGCGTACCTTTCATCGAGCCGCTATGGTCTAAAATCAGACATAAATTCAGCGGTAATTGACGATCTTCCGGCTCGGCTAGGGCTGATACCTCGATCGATAGCTGACGTTGGGTGCTACCTTGGCTGATATCTACCTGCGGATCGCTGATTACGGTTTCGAGCGCAACTTGCATCGGATTCACTCCCCATTTGTAGTGATTACTATCCTACCTCATTGACAACTATTTACAGTCCCTCTAAAGGTACTCCCAGAAACTGTGCTAAATCTGCACCTTGGGTTTCTAACTCAGTCAGAGAAATCGGTTCGCCAACCCGAGTCAAAGGGATCTCCCGACGACCTTTGATCCGCACGTAGAGAGTGCGGCGAGGGCTGAGTCCATCTTTGATATCGACTCTGACGGCTTGAGCATCAGCCATGTTACTTTTGAGTTCGATCCGGCGATTTTTGCCTGGAAACCCATTACGGAAAATGGTAATTTCGCCAGCTTCTCGATCGAATTTATTATACCCACCGCCGATATCCAGCGCGATTGCTACCCACAAATAAGTAGCCAGCAGAGTTCCGGCGACACCATAGAAAGTCAGTGCGATCCCTTGAGGGATGAATGCTAAGACGAGGGGATTGCTAACGGGTAGTAGGTTAACTTTGAAGTAGCTAGAAAGTCCAGCCAGGAGGAAACCAATCCCACCAATGGAGACGACAACCGCCCAAAAGAAGTTACTAAAGCGACGCGAACCCAAAACAGGCTGTGATAACACTGTGGGATTTGCGGTAGATGTTGTAGTAGTCATTTTGAATAGGTAGTTTTGATATATTTAGTCGTTGGCGATTCTATGTGCAAGAGAATCACCGATTTGCAGATAGAATCGTTAGTATCTCTACCTACTATCACCCATCTATGGGGAAGTCGATCGGATTTAGCCGCAATTTTTACGCTTCTTCACTTATTTTTTAGGATCGATCGCGATCGAGGTCTAGACTAGGAATGGCTCATCTCCAGAACTTATCGTGGCAATCACCAAAAACTCAGTTCAAGTTGGTTCCCTAGAGTGGTTTTATCGGGAACTCTTACCCGTCGGCTCGGAAACCCAAACTGCGATCCTGCTGCATGGATTACCCGCTCAAAGCTCGATGTGGCGAGGATCGATCGCACCATTAGCCGAAAATGGGCTGCGGGTAATCGCTCCAGATTGGATTGGCTTTGGAAATTCTAGCAAGCCAGAGCGACGGGATTTTTCCTACACTCCAGATGCCTTTGTCACAGCGTTTGCCCAGCTAGTCGATGCCCTGAGTATCGATCGAGTTTCCCTAGTGATCCAGGGCTTTCTAGGCACCGTAGGCATCCAATATGCGCTCCGTTATCCCGATCGAGTAGACAAGTTAGTGATTCTCAATGCACCACTGACAACTGGGATTAAGTTACCTTGGCAATTACAGCAATTGGCTTTACCCATCGTCGGTGAAATGCTCACTCAAGATCCCCTCTCCGCCGAGCGGACACTAGAAGCTGGCTGTAAAGCGGTAATTGAGGATAAGTATCTGGAAATCTACCGTAAACCATACCTCAAAAGCTCTGCTCCGGGTCGATCTCTACTAGCGACAATCCGCAACCTCAAATTAGCCCAATCCCTCACCGAAATTAGCAATGGACTCCCACAACTAGATATCCCCATTCAAATTATCTGGGGAATCAATGACCCCTGGCTCGTCGCCCCAACAGAAGCTGGTGTCAAATCCTGGCAACGAGGGGAATTAGTCACTTTACCCACTGCTGCACATTATCCTCAAGAACATTGTTATGCTGAAATTAACAAGTCACTAATCCCATTTTTGCGTCGTCAAAATTAGTAAATGTTCGGGACTTGATACTAATCATCTCAGTCAGGAACCAAGTACCAACGGTATATGGTACTGTCAATGAGAATCGATATATCGCTACTAATATTACACGCTCACTGCTATGTCTGACCTGCCTTTCACTCTGGATCAGTTACGGATTCTCAAGGCAATTGCTGCGGAGGGAAGTTTCAAACGCGCCGCTGATAGTTTATATGTGTCTCAACCTGCGGTCAGTTTACAGGTTCAGAATCTCGAACGTCAACTAGATGTGCCATTATTCGATCGCGGTGGGAGACGAGCGCAACTGACTGAAGCTGGGCATCTATTGCTCAGTTATGGCGAAAAGATCATCACACTTTGTCAAGAAACTTGTCGCGCGATCGAGGATCTTCAAAATCTCCAAGGTGGTAGTCTAATTGTGGGTGCATCTCAAACTACAGGTACCTATTTACTCCCTCGGATGATTGGAGTGTTTCGGCAAAAGTATCCCGATGTCTCAGTCCAGTTGCACGTTCATTCTACGCGTAGAACGGCTTGGAGTGTGGCAAATGGACAGGTAGATTTGGCGATTATCGGTGGTGAAGTTCCCGCCGAGTTACAAGAATCTCTAGATATTCTCCCCTACGCTGAGGATGAATTCGCCCTAATTTTGCCAATCGATCATAGTTTCGCAGGAATGAAGAGTATCCCGAAGGAGGATCTTTATAAGCTTAACTTTATTTCATTAGACTCTCAATCAACGATTCGCAAAGTAATCGATCGAGTTTTAACTAGATGTGGAATCGATCCTAACCGCCTCAAGATCGAGATGGAACTCAATTCGATCGAAGCGATTAAAAATGCTGTGCAAGCAGGTTTAGGTGCTGCTTTTGTCTCTTCATCGGCGATTGAAAGAGAGGTGGAAAATGGTACCTTACGTCGGGTATATATCGAAGGTGTAGCGATCGATCGAATGCTGTCTGTGATCGTCAATCCTAACCGTTATCGCTCCAAAGCCGCTGAAGCTTTTGCTCAAGAAATCTTACCTAATTTCACTACCTATGCTTGGGATGCAGGTAAACTTTTCTCCAAGCGAGTAAAACCAGAAATTGATATTGATGAGGATGGTTGATAGTTGATAGTTGACAGTTGACACTTCGGCTACGCTCAGTGCAAGTAGTTGATAGTTGATAGTTGATAGTTGACACTTCGGCTACGCTCAGTGCAAGTAGTTGATAGTTGATAGTTGACAGTTGACACTTCGGCTACGCTCAGTGCAAGTAGTTGATAGTTGACAGTTGATAGTTGTACTGGTAAGACAAACCTTTGACGATCGAGTGAGCAATTATGAATTTTTGCCTAACGAGATTGACATTGAGCCAGTGACGACGAGAATTGCGCCGAGTAATCCGAGTGAAGTAATGTGTTCGGGTGTGAC
>JAJAZF010000535.1 GCA_026785875.1 Chamaesiphon sp.
CGATCGAGAACTCAACCACAGATCTAGATCGGTGATATTTGTAAAATCCAACAAATCTTCACCCAATATTTCTAACCGCTCCAAAGTTAAATTCTCGATCTGCGTTTGAATCTCTGGTGCAATATCTCCTACCCGTTTCTTTAATAATCGCAGGATCAGCCTATACTCACCCTGCTGACGACCCTGCTGACGACCGCGCTCTTCAGCGGCTTCAATTTTTTCTACCAATAAAGGCGATAACTGCATAATTAACTCCCGTTCCTCTGGTTCGATTGTTTGCTTCGCTTCTAGCTCTAGTTTAAGCGATAAAAACAGATCTAGTGTATTGCCTCGATAAGGATGTGAAGCAGGTAAAGCAGCCACCTCAGCGACCGCATTTTGTTGGACATTGCCTTTACCCATCAGTCGAAACCACAGCGTTTCGGCGATCTTTGGTAACTGATGCACCACAATAATTCCTGCTTGGAAATGACTGGGGAATAAGTACACCCCCCTTCGACTACGCTCAGGGCAAGCTTTTCCCCAAGAACGAATATCATTCACCGCACCAAAATCGGTCAACGTATGTGCAGCTAATGTCGGCGTGAGAATCCACAACTGAGGCTTAACCTGTTCTGAAGCTGCTTGCTTGAGTCGTTTACTCTCTCGATTCAATTCCTGCTGAACTTCAAATACTTTCACAATACAGCTTTGGATATCATCTACTGTTACCGGATTGCGAAATGGTTCAAATATGGCAGGGTGTCGATTCAAGCACTGCGTCAGTAAACCCAGATTCTCGCCATCTGAGGAATTTAGATTGGGTTCAAAGTAGATATCAACAAATTTAGTTTCTGGTTGAATTGTGCGCTGGAGATTGACATTGCCCAAAGGTTTTAGTAGTAGGTCAAATAGGTCTTTAGCAAATTTGTCATGGGGAAATTGAGACATGGAGCGAAACAGATGGAAGACTCGACAATTTTTCTCACGATAGCGCAGATTAAGCCCCAAGCCAATCTTATTGCCGATCGACCTCAAAAGTGATAATTGATGTTGAATTGGCAGAAATCTGGGACTCGATCGTGCTATGGATCGATACTAAGAGAATTTGGCGATCTCAATCCAGATCGATCGCATTATCCGCTCATCCCCATCCAAAAGAGGATACAGGGGCACAAAAAAATCCCCTTGACTCACACAACAATAGGTTAATAACCGATGAAACCAACCAAACTTTGGACGACTTTACTACTGGCTCTGAGCCTAACTGGAGGACTGGCGATCGTTCGCGATCTCGCCCACACTACCCCTGTAGTCGCCGGAACTGCGGAAGTCGCGACCTCCAAACGTGTTTATGCCAAGGCAAATCCTGCGGTAGTCATGATTAGAGGTAACGGGGCAATTGGCAGTGGATTTATTATTAGTAGCGATGGTTATATTATCACCAATGCTCATGTCGCCAAAGATCAACCTACGGTAATGACAGTAATGATGGCTGATGGTAAAACCGAAATGCCCGCAGATGTAGTTGGTTTTGGAATGGATGGATTAGATTTAGCACTGCTGAAAATTAGTAGACCTGGAAAATACCCTACAGTTCAACTGGCTAAGTCTAAATCGATCGGTGTAGGTGATAGTGTCTATGCGATCGGTACCCCACTCGAAGAACGCAATCAAAATACTTTTACCAATGGAATGGTCAGTGCTTTTCGAGCAGATGGGCAAATAATTCAACATAATGCGGCGATCAGTCAGGGAAATTCCGGTGGTCCGTTACTAAATGACAAAGGCGAGGTAGTTGGCGTAAATACTTGGGGTGCTGTCAGTCAAGTAGTAGATGCTGAAGGAAATCAGGTTGCCAAGGGTACTGGAAATATCGGGATTAACTATGCAATTGGTACAGATTTAGTCCGTCAGTTTCTCTTAGATGCACGTCAGCGCAGGATTTCAGCTACTGCGACAATCTGAGATAAGTAATTTTCTCAAAAAGTCTGCTCGATTTTTTCAGAAATCGCATGATCTCAAATTTATTACCCCATTAAGAGCTTGGAGCTAGACTCCACTCCAACTGGATGAGACTACAGATACCCACATTCATCATTAGATCTATCTCAACATCATGAAAAATATTCTAATTTCGGCTCTAGTTATCGCTGGATTGGTAACGACCACTCTTGCGGCGACATTGACCCCCGCCACCGCTCAAAGCGATGGACAAGCTCCCGATCCTGGATTGCAGATTTCCTGTGGACAAGCAAAAGACCCTAGCAGTAATAGTACTTTACCTGCGACCGTTGCTATTGTGCCAGGTAAAGCAGAACCTGTGGAGTTAATCATTTGGAAGAGTGAGGCTATTAAAAACTTTTCACCCCAACGTCGCTGTGAAGTAGTTTCACCTAAGTTACAAGCTGCAATCCAAGCAGGGCGTTACAACATCGTAGCGGGAGGAGATCCAACTACTGGTGTCGGGATCGTGTGTGCAGTAGCGAGTAAGGAGGAAACTTGCGATCGGTCCAAGATGCTCTTCACTCTAAAATCCTATGCTTCTGCGGATGCTGTGCCCGAACAGTTAGCTAAAACTTTAAATAGTTCGGTTAATTCCCCAATTTATCAAAGTAGCGGTGGCAAATATGTAGCTAATTTACGCGATTTGTTACGTCGCAAGTAAATATTTAGGAGCTAAGAGTAAAGTTATTCTTGTTTCCCAATTAGGCAAATATCGCTAGATGTTTTTGGCGATCGATTCACAAGTTCGATACTGTGAGTCGATCGCATCTACCTCGGCTCGTCACCAGCCAAGTATTTACATCGATCGACAATATGAATCACCTCAAAACTAATCTATTTCTAGCCACTCTCGTGACCGCTGGAATACTAACCAATATTAGCCAACCTAGTTTTGCCGATAAGCCACAGCAGAAACGACAAGTTCGGTTTTATTGCGGTCAAAGTTTTGACAGTTCCAGCCAAAAAATCGTCCCAACTACTTTTGCTGCTACTTCGGAACGAAAAGAGCCTGTGGCGGTGATTCGCTGGAAATTTGGCTTTGTAGGCTACTCTACTCAAAATCGGTGCAATATTGTCTCCACCAAGTTTCAAACGGCTTGGGCAGACGGGAGACTGCGTTTCCTGGTAGCTGGGGCATCGCCAGCCACCGGACAAGGGATAATTTGTGGAGTTGCCGATCGGGAACAAGCCTGTAATGACTCGACGATGTTATTCACTTTAAAAAATGAGAAACAAGCTCAAACAGCGATCGCGAGTATCGAGCGAATTAAGACTGGCACGACGAGCAATCCTGGCTATCAAAGTTCGGGCAGCGATCCCGTCGATCTAGAAGAATTGTTGAAATAATCTCGATCTACCTTGGAGTATTATTCAACTAAATTAGCTGGCAATGTCGCTAATCGGATTCGCTCGATTTTCTCGCTCGATAAGTTTTTAAAAATCACGATCGTTTTATCTAGCTTAACATCATGAATCATCCTCGCCTACCCGCTTTGCTGCTTGCTGCGCTCGTCCTTGCTCTACCTACCCTGATTGAGACTAAATCCGCCCACTCGTCAGATACTTCCCCGCTGAGGAGTCGAGGTATTAATACCTCAGAAAATCGTCCAGCCAGCCCCAACCGCATCGCTCAAGATGACCCAGACACACTACCAACTCCCCAACAAGTTCAAACTGCCGCTCAAAAAATTACCGTCCGCGTCACCTCCGCCAGTAATGGTGGTTCCGGTGTGTTGGTGGCGAAGAAAGGCACTACTTATCTAGTTTTGACAAATAAACACGTCGTCGGGCGGGATACTCAATTTCAAATCCAAACCCCCGACGGGCAAAAGCATACTGCTAAACTCCTGCCCAATACCAAGATCGATCCTAAATATGACATCTCACTACTGCAATTTACCAGTACTCAGACATACGCCCTGGCTAATTTAGACAAGAATACCACCCCACTTGCTGAAAACCGATCGATCTACAGTGTTGGCTATCCCTATGACTCTGCCAAAATGCGAATTAGTGTCGGGACAGTCACTCAACTATCGGACGTACCGCTCGAAGATGGAACGCAAATCGGCTACAAAATTGCCAAAAATTCTCCAGATATCAAGCAAGGAATGAGTGGTGGTCCGATCGTCGATGGTCAGGGGGTATTATTGGGGATTAATACCATTGGTTCGTACCCGATTTTACCGAACTATACCTATTTTGACGGGAGCAGACCGACTGCTAAACGTGCTGCGGAATATCGAGCGGCAAATTGGGGCGTACCTGTCTACAATCTATTGACTCAACTCGATGCCAATATCCTGTATGGCTATGACAATTTTCCCAAGGTGCAACGTCAAGTTACGCCGACGGGATACATGGCAAAACTCAACCGCGAGACTCGTCAACAGACGGTGAGAATTGAAGACTCAGCGGGGAATGGTTCGGGGGTGATTATCGCCAAACAGGGAAATACTTACTATGTATTGACAGCCAAACACGTCGTCGAGACACCAGCGACGGATACACAACCCAAACAAAGCCATACTGGGATTAAAGTGATCACCCACGCTCAGGAAACCTATCAAATCCAACCGAGCGATATTAGCCTAGCTGATGGAGCGGATTTAGCCATCGTCAAATTTAGCAGCAATACTAACTATCCCGTTGCCAAATTAGGTAACTATAGTCCCCTTGAGAACGCAACAGTATTTGCAGGGGGATATCCAGCGCGAGGGAAGATCGATAGCCCCCTGTGGCAATGGCAACTCAATCCCGGCCGTATTCAGGAAAAAGAACAAGGGAAATTTCAGACTCAGGATAAACTCTCGTTTGCC
>JAJAZF010000536.1 GCA_026785875.1 Chamaesiphon sp.
AATGAGAAGCTGAGTCTCGCTTTGGGCAGGCATGAAGCGGCGTTTTTATTCTGGGGTTCCCCCAGAATAAAAAAACGACAAGACAGCACTGCCCCTACAGATCGATTGTTTTTTCAGGAACTCAAATAGGATTGCTATATCAACTATCAACTATCAACTGTCAACTGCTTGCACTGAGCGTAGCCGAAGTGTCAACTATCAACTATCAACTATCAACTATCTACCCTGCCATTGCCACGCGATAAATATCACTCGGTGTCAGATGAGAATGAATTACTTGCCCATCTCTAAACCAAACAATCCGTCTGGTTTGTTTCGCTACATCGGGTTCGTGAGTCACCATGACGATCGTAATTCCCGACTCATTGAGCTGGGTAAAAATATCCATTACCTCCTGAGTAGTGCGCGAATCTAGGGCACCTGTAGGCTCGTCAGCGAGTAATACGCGCGGTTCGCCCACAATGGCTCTAGCGATCGCCACCCGCTGCTGCTGCCCGCCTGAGAGTTGATTGGGACGATTTGCCATCCGATTACTCAATCCCACTTTTTGCAACGCCACCACCGCACGTTCTTTGCGTTCGCTTTGAGCCAGTCCCCCATAGATCATCGGGAGCATCACATTATCTAGAGCTGTAAGTTGGGGTAAGAGGTGGAATTGTTGAAAGATAAAACCGAGTTTGCGGTTGCGAATTTTGGCTAACTCAGCATCAGGTACGGTAGATACGTCTAATTTGTCGAGATAGTAATGTCCGCTGGTAGGCTGATCGAGACAACCGATAATATTCATCGCCGAGGATTTACCGGAACCAGATGGTCCCATAATCGAGCAATATTCACCTTCGGCGATCGTCAAATTGACACCATCCAATGCTTTTACTAAGGTGTCGGCGATCCCATAAGTTTTGTTAACGTCTTCTAGTCGGATGATAATTTGTTGAGTGTCTTCCATGTTAATGATGATGCGATTAGATGCTCGTGACTGATATCAGTATAGGAATGGCTATGACTTAATTGTGAATGAACATGTGGGTGTTGATGTGTCGATCCGTCGATCTCAACTCCAGTTAGATGTTCGTGATGGTGTTGGAAATCGTGGTCGTGAGGATGAATATGCGAGAATTCTGAATGAGTATGGCTAAATCGATCGGGCGATAAAAACAGATGCACGACAACTAATAAAGTTAATCCCATCAAACTACCGTACAGAAAAGTTCGATCGGCAAAAGTTGTCCCCAGCCATCCAGCTAATGGATAGGCTCCCGCCCACCACAGATGGCTCCAGGCGAAATGCGCCCCATAAACCCGCCCTTGCATATTTGTCGGGGTACGATCGGCAATTAATGTTTGCAGCGATAGATTAATTAAACTTTGCCCGAATCCCGCGATCGCCCACAATAAGATCAGTGGAACTAATCCGACATAATTGGCACCGAGTAATGAAGCGGTAATCGCTACACCCCCACCCAGGAGCGTGCTAATTTTCGATCGATACTGCGGAAAAATCCCGATCGCTATCGCTCCACAGGTAGCACCCAAACCAAAGCCCATCATCACCCAGCCATACTGAATCGCTGTTTGGTGCAGTGTGCCTTGGACATAGCTTACCGTATTGACTAAAATCTGTGCACCAGAGATCGATGCAACCAACTGCATCATTAAACCATACCGAATCGGTGCATCAGTCCACAGCTTAGACGTTCCAGCTTGAATATCCGCCAAAATCTGCTGAATCGAGCGACTTCCAGATTCAGCAACATCCGAGCGTAAGTTGCTAGGTAAAGTAGCAATCAGCATCGCTGCAATCAGAAAGCTCAACCCATCCCAGAAAAATAAATCTCTAGCACCGATAAATAGTGCCAGCACCCCCGCAATACCTGGCCCAAACACGCCCAAAATTTGATAAGTGGTACTAGATAGGGCGATCGCTTGACGATAGTCCTCACCGCCAGTTACTAATGGAATTGTCGCCTGATATGTTGGCGCAAAAAAGGCATTGAGAATATTTAACCCCAACACTAGGGCGTAGATTTGCCAGATACTCTGCACGAAAGGCAATAAGCAAACGAGCAGCATTCGCCCCAGATGAGTAATCATCAGAATTGGCTGGCGATCGTACCGATCGGCGATCGCACCTGCCAATGGTGATAGTAATGTAAACGCTGTCACTCTCAACGTCAAGGCACCTGCGAGGACAATTGGCGCAGACTTACCAGCTAGTTCAAAAGCCAGTAATGCCAAACCCAACCAAGTCAAAGCATCCCCAAATAAACTAATCGTCTGGGCAATATAGAGCTGTCGAAAAGTGGGATTTCGCAGACAGGTAGGTAAGCCAATTGTTCTCATTAATAGTAAGCATCTAACTATAATATTCACATTGCCTGAAATTTAGCTCGTAGACAATGCCTACATTTGTTATCGCTCTTCTTTCCGAAATTCAGATGGACTCATCCGCATGGGCTGTTGGGGATTCCAGATCCCTTGTCCCATTAGTCGCGCATACTGACTGCCATGAATAAAGCGTTCGCGATACTTGGTACCACTTGGATTGAGACTAGATGAACTTGGAGTTCTCATACTTGCCAAAACATAACCATCTTTGAGTAATTGCTCATTGAGCAACCGACCATCTTGCCATAAATATACAAACTTTCGTCCGTATTTATCTGGATTGGTATCCTCAAATTCAATGCTGACAGTGCCTTTACCTGGCAGGATTAGTTCCTCCAATCGTTGCTTTGCTTGCTGTCCCCACGGTTCTTGAGCCAGATCTGGAGCATCGATCCCGATTAATCTTCCTTGCTGAATTACTGGGGGTTTTTGGGAGTTGTCGATCCACTCTACAGATTGTCCGCTAGTAACGCGACTAATTTGCACCGTTGGATATTTTGGTGGCGATGCTTGACAGCCAGCCAATAAAACCCATCCAAATATCAGTAACGACTTACGACCCAATCGACAACTCCTCATTCATCTCAACCATGTTTTTAAAATCCCACTATTTGCTGATTTAAGGGATGGTGATGGATTTGTCAGATCCATCTTTCCCCCAGTCCCTGGTCAGTGAGCGGAGCCGAACTGCCACTCCCTCTCTCATACATCGATTCAGCAACGCCATTTATTCTTCATCCAAGGCCAACCCATATTTAACCTTGCCCTTACCAAAGTATTGTCCGAACTGAAGTTGGTAGACTTCATCCTCATCTTGGGTTTCGACTTCTAGATTGGAACAAGCATAGCTGACACAGAGTAGTGCATAACCTTGACGTTGCAACTGGGGAGACAATCCCATCGCCTCTGGTTGATACAAGTCTCCAGATATCACTCGCACAGCACAAGCAGTACAGGCACCATTCCGACAGGAGAAGGGCAGTTCTAAGCCTTGATCTTCGGCACTGGTGAGGATGTATCGATCGCTAGGAACGGTGACTTGATGGTGTGTATCAGTCTTCCGATTGTGAATTTTGATTTGATAGTTGCGAGTCATGCTTCATCACTAGGGGCTGGTGTTGCGAATTGACCAGATGTTCACGATCGAGCATCATCTTTGATGGTACCCCATGCCTACGCCTCCAATCCGCTTGCGGATTGATTGGCTAAGACAGGGGATTCATGTACAGTCCGCGCTCGAACTCGCATAGGTGTCATCAAAGCACCCCTACCCACTCGGATCGATTACTCAACCCTTGTGTATACTTGTAATTTTTTTATGTTTTCCGAGTCCAACACAACGCCAGATAGGTACGTTCCACATTTTGCTTTGCTTGTCAGTTGTATAGGCTTGCTACTCAAAGGTAGTAGTGACTTACTGTGCCGGAATTGCACCGATACTAAAATGTTTCAACACGTAGATGGTTATTCTTACTTACAGCTTAATTTTACCATTTTTGAGCGCATACTGCTTCTGTCCGGGTCTCCCGACCAGATGGCTAAAGCCGTGGTGTCGCTTCAAGGCGGCAGCCGCAACAGCGTTCATCCCCACGCATGAATGCGGCGGCTTTCCGCCCGCCTTTCGGTAAATCCTCTAGATACTATTCATTATCAGTTGACAGTTACTAAAAGTCTAGGGTATGCTAGGTAAGCGGCAAAATTTGCACAAAACTTGTGTTGGAGAAGTGGCCGAGTGGTCGATGGCGCAGCACTGGAAATGCTGTGTAGGGCAACTTACCGTGGGTTCGAATCCCACCTTCTCCGTGACTAACAAAAAAAGCTCCAGACTCATTGTAGGCTGGAGCTTTTTTGGATTGGATGAGAATTATTAAATTAGGTGTTTGTAGAGATTAATTGGTAATCCAGTCCGCCGTTTGACTTCAACTAGGGAGCGGTAGGCACCATGCAATTGACGCTCGGTACAGATAATAGCGGCACTATTTCGATCGAGTCCCAATTCTACTAGTTCGGATAGAGGCAAGACATTCAACCGTTGCCAATCAATCGGATCGGCAGATTTTTCATAATAGTTAAAAGCAACCATTGGCTCGATCGTTTGACAGGATTTTTCAGGCACATCTGCGAGTTCGGTTAGCTCTTCTAGATGGGTGAACATATACCCTTCAGCTTTAATTAATTCAATATTATTAGCGTAAGCGATCGGTAGTCCCAAAATCTGTACCAAATCGTCTTTAGAGCATTTATTAAGATCTACTTTACCTCTGACACTAGCAATTAGTTGAGCTGTCTGTCGATCTGTTGGTAAAATTGTCCCTCTCGGCGCAATTTTAATCAAATAAGAGTTTTTAATATTCATCGCGATCGCAAATTGAATTGGCACAGCCAGATATACCAGCCATGAATTACCAAAAAGTACTACTACTAATAGAGCTATAGCACTTATACCGCCACCAATTTGCCACCATTTTTTAGTTTTAGTTAAATAACCAGCATAAGCGATTGTCAGCCCCCCAAAAACCGGAAATAATGACCACCAAACCCATTCAGGGATTCGTTTTAATGCACTAGACATAAATTCGATTACTATCTTACGTAGCAAGCTGTTCGGATGTTGAATTATTAACCACGAGCTAGAATTTAATTTCCTTGTTATCCAAACAAATAACTGTTAACTAAATATCGTCTAACATTTTTCGACGTTTGATTTCGTATTCTTCGGCAGTAATAATTCCATCTTCATATAACTTTTTGAGTTCGTATAAAGTAGATGTAGCATCTTTAGTCGATCGGCTAGGTGGTACAACTGGATAACTCGAAGCACGATCGAGGATCTCAGGAATGATATAGTTAAACCTAGCATCAAATTCTCGATCGGACATAAAACATAGCCCTAAAAACTCAAAGAAGGAGATTATACCAGGTATTAAAGTCCAAGAAAAAAATAGATATAGTATGCCTTGAACATTCATCCCTAAATAAAATTTATGGATGCCAAACCCACCCCCAAAAAAACAAATCAATAGTGCTGCCGTTCGATTTCTCATCAGTCATTTGCTCCGTGGATAAGACATTAACTAGCTATAAATTCTGACGGTTTCTCGATTTTAGCCGCCTCATGAGCAAGTAAATCCCGACAGTACCCAATTGCGCTGCGAGGAGGACTAAATAGGCAGAGAAATATTGATTGAGATGGGCACTAGACACCCAGGCGAACAGGATCGTACCCAGCAAGGTATAAGGTAATAACTGCCAAGCTCTCGGTCGCAAGTTATCGATCGGTGGAGTAAGTTTGCTCATATACTACTATTTTGGTCAATCGCTGCCAGGGCTGTCAACCGCAGATCTACTAATATATCTACATCTTACGTTTGCTCTGTTTCGGTGTAACTAGAATTTTCCGATCGGGTGGAAATATTATGGGATATCGAGCCAGCGGTAATTGAGATGCCGCTCGATCTGAATATTGTGGAATTAAATACTACACTAGAGTTACCGATCGCTCGATCGGGGTTGCTGCTCTGAGTCGATTTGGCTAAAAGAGTGAAGTTCGACGGGGCTACATTTGTCTTCCCGATCGGTCGATCGCTGACAATCTGACTAGCTCGATTGACGTTGAGTGGAAAATTGGCAGGTTGTTTAATTTGACTGCTTTCCTGCCAATTTTGGTTGAGTTGGGGTTTGCGTTCGAGGAATCCGATTTGGGTAGCTGCAATAATTCTACCACTCTGACGAGGTAGAGCACTAGTAGGTGATGGGGGCGCACTCGATGGTTGGGTGCCGCTTGCTGGTGATGTTTTGGGTGCAACTACAGGCGCAGTCAGCGATTTGGGGGGTAATACTTGGGGGGCGGGTAGTGCATAGCCGATCAGACTAGCAACAACTAAACTCGCTAATCCTAAGCCAGCAGGGACAGCCTGTGCGGAAATCGGTTGGGCGATGGATTTACTTATTGGCTGGAGTGGAACCATAATATCTGGCAAAGTGCGTCGATCTGCGAGAAATTGATCGATCGCTTCGAGGAGATCGAATAGCTGAATCGTTGATAAATCGACTTGAGTAGGCTGATTAATCGAGTTGGATTCCAGCACACCAGCTTGGTTGCTCCGATCCGGTTCAGATGCGATCGGGGAGCCTACTTTCGCCGCCCCGATTTGGTTGCCATGAGACTCTAATGTCGCCTGGAGGCGATGGATATCCTCTCGATCGCCTTTGACTAGAGATACTAAGTTATGGGCTGTTTGAGGCTGTAAGGGGTGGGGGATACCACTCAAAAATTCTTGAGCATAGTCACTTACTGTTGTAACTAAACTAGTGAGAAAATCTCGTCCGCCAAATAGAGGCTGTTCGCACCCCACAAAGTGACACTCAGCATTAAATAAACTGGACATTAAGGGGCGCGAATCGGGGATACCAGTGGTGGATGTGCCATCACTCAACCCGTCTAAAATTAGGGTACAGTTTGGCAAACTATACTGACGGCGAATAGTCATGGTAGTGCTTTTTCCGTAAAATTTAAT
>JAJAZF010000537.1 GCA_026785875.1 Chamaesiphon sp.
AATCTCATCCACAATTCCAGCGATGATCCCTAAATGGTCTAGATCTTGTACATCTATTTGAACTTCTGTCTTCATTTTTGATATTTTAAATCCACTTTATCTAAAATAACTTTTTTACGATCTAACCTGCTGGATGTGGGCAACAATATTATTTTTTATCCTAAATAACCTGCTGAATGTAGGTTTATTTAAGGTAGCTATTTTTTATTGTGGTCATTCTATTCTAAAGCCCCATGATTTTAGTCTGCCCATATAAAGTAGACAAATATACAATTAACCACATAAATCATAATCTCGATCGAGTCCACGATCATGGATTTATGCAAATAACCCCGAATCAGGTTGCCTATGTGACAGATGGTGCTGGGACTCAGATATGATTCTTAAACTAAATCTGCCAACTTACTCGAAACCTGACCCTGCACATTTTTTCGCCGATCGTCATAAATTACCAAAGTTTCTAACTTCGCATGACCGCTCAATAACCTGGCATCCCGCACATTCCCATCACTCAAATCCAAATAAGCCGTAATCGAACTATGTCTGACCCTGTGCGGTGACATTCTTTTCTCAACATCAGCCCCCTTCGCCAAACGTTCCACCAAATAACCTAAACTGCGCCCCGATAACCGCTTGCCATACGCTCGATTATCTAACGCCATAAATAAAGGTTGACTCGGCTCTCCCCCTCTAACACTCAGCCATTGGGTCAATGCCGAGCGAGTTTTCACAGCCAAATCGACCGCCTGTTTTTGAATCTTCCCCTTACGGATAATCCACAACCGATCGGACTGAAAATCCTCAATATTTAGAGTAGTAACTTCACTTCTTCGCAGCGCATTATCCCATAATAACCGCATAATTGCATAATCCCGTTTTCCCCCAATCGTCTCCCGATCGATCGCCTCAATCATCATCCGATAAACATCAGGAGCGACACCAGAAGTGTCCCGATATACCTCCACCTTTAAACTAGCAACATCCTCCAAACTAAACCCACATTGACTCAATTTGCGGGCATGATTGACTAACGATTTAATCGCCGCCAACCGCGTATTAATCGTATTTGGCGAGAGATTTAGAGCCAACAATCGCGACCGATAACTCAACACCACCGCAATCGCTTGTGCGCTCGGTAAATTCAAAAACTCGCGAATTTGGTGAGGATTCACCTTAGCTCCGGTCATCTGCACAAAAAAGTCATTCAAAGCCGAAGCATAAGTGCGTTTGGTATGCTCAGAAATTTGCAGTTTGAGAAATTCCGCCCAAATATGATCGTCAGCCACCAGCGATCGCGCAATCGAGCCGATCGACGATTTTGTAGTGTTCTGAAGTGAAGATCCCTCTGGATCGATCGCCGAGTCAAAAATTACAAGATTACTATCAATCACGGTCGATTACCTCTCCAAAAATTAAAAAGTTCAAAACTACTAGTGAGTGCTACTGGCCAGGGTGTGATTCCGAAAATAGCCATTATCAGAACCAAACTGGTTGTTAACTATGATCGCAGATTTCTTGCCCCCATTGCGATCGCTTGATAATCTGGTTTAGGTTTGAAATCCCTATAACTGTAACTATCGGTACCTCTTTTTGCCGATTTGCCAGATTTTATATTTATATTCCTCCTTCACCACATAGCTACGATAAGCTAGAGACAGATAAGCACCTGGAGGAAAATCATATCTACCGAATAAACCCTACAAAACAGAAATCAATTCAAGATTCCCTAGCTTTTTCTAGCGATGTTTTAGTTAGGAATGAATTGTACTTATTTAATTTCATTAAATAAGTACTTAAAGAAAAATTTAGAGTAAAATAATTATAATTTCAAAAAATATGAATGAACAACCTAGCTCAGATAGTCCTATTACATTTGAATTAACGCCTGGATCAGGGAAAAGTCATTTATCAATACTATACCTTAAAAACAAGCTAAATTTGCGTTTTCAAGATTACAAAAATACAAGAAATGAACTAAATCTAGAAGGTATTTTAGATGAAAATGAGTTACAACAAGATACTCATCTTTTAAGAAATATTCTCAGTCCAATCATAAAAATAATCAAGCCAATTAGAAGTAATATTGTTTTGTCTGAAAAAATTGAAAATGAATATCTTATTAGAATAAAAAGATTTTTCGAGGTAACAATAATGCTTAATAAGCATTTTGGATCTGATATTCAAATAAGTTTAGATGTGCAAGCTGACATGAATATTCTCGATGTATTCTTGAAAATGCCTGACAAACGGTCTTTTGCTTTAATGTTACGATCTAATGGTACAAGTTATGTCAAATGGCGCAAAGATAAGCAGGAATTTTACTGCCGTAAACCTGGCAAAGATGGCATAAAAAAATGGTCGTCACCGACCAGTGCCATCAAGCAATTGCAACAGGTAACAACAGTTTTAAAACAGAATAAAGATCCGCTTTTAGGAACAACCCGAACTGAACGCAATAGACCGATAACAAAAGTGATTGTCTTTACATCTGAAACTAAGTTAGACCGTAACAACCCACTTGACTTGTGGACGGATTTTGGTCAAGCAAAAGCTTTAAAAATTGATACAGGCGTACTTATTTACGCGATCGATCAGGATAATCTTATAAATTTCTTACTACCGCCACTAGAAAATTGTGACAAATAGCTCCCATAAGGGGATAATAGGTAGATAATCATTAAAACAAATCTGTATTGCCGCGCCTGCTGCATAAGATTTGGATAGTGGTTTGATTAACGAGTCACCACCAGACTTCCGAACAAATACTTGATTTTACAGCCCAAGTATTGACATTATACTCATAAATCATGGATAATGTCTACCCCTCACTAGAGTTTAGTTAAAAAACTAGACTGTGACTGTACTGAGGGTTCGCGGTTCGGGAATGAAGGTGACTCCAGCGAGAGGAGTCAAAATGAACAACCAATTTGCCAATCTAATTCCCCGTTCCAAATTCAATACCTACCGAGGTTTGAGCAACACCTGCCCAGTTTGCGCTAGTTCTTCAGGTAAGTGCAAATGGCAAAATTACGATCTTTCAGCCAAAAACGGTAAAATTACCCCCACCGTCAAAACCCTGTGCATGACTGGTGCGGGTGGGTATGGCAACCCTGACTATCACTATTTCAGCGATACCCGCGACGAACAGTGGGGCGTATATATTCCCCTCACTGATTGGAACGAACATCGGGGCGAAAACTTCCAGGCGACCCCAGAACAGCGCGAGCAGTGGGTCAGAGACCAGCAACTTAAAACCGAAGCGTTACTCTCCGCCGAAAATCAACGCCGAGCTGAATCTTTACCAGCACTGGAGCGTGACATTGCTGCGCGCGGCATTATAGCACAGCTTTCTTTAAGTGAAATCGATCGAAAAGATCTAGTTCGGCGCGGCTTTACCCAACAACAAATCCGCGAAATCGGTTTCAAGAGCGTCGAGAAATGGCAGAGACTCAAAGAACCAGTCAACAATCGCTTTCCTGGTGTCAATATTCAGGGCAACAAATTAAATAACAGCATTGCCGGAATTCTCATCCCCCTCTACACCGTCACGGGCGAGATCGTCGCCTTCCAAATTCGGAACCGAGAACAGTCTAATAACCGCTACCGCTGGCTCTCTAGTATCTGGGAAAAAGGTCGGGACAACGGATCTGCCCCCAGCTTACCCAACGGTGAAAACCCCCTCACCTACGCCTATCCCCAATTATTAGCAGTCGAACCCAGCCGAAACTCGACCTGCTCAAGGCAGCGCTTCGCTATCGGTTTAGCAGAAGGAACCGGAGCTAAACCCAACATTGCCGCCATCCTCACTGGACAACAAATCATCGGTGCAGCAGGTGGACAATGGTTGTCCAGTCCCGAACTATTGAAAGATAGTTTAAAACGGTGGAGAGCCGGATATATCGATCTCTACCTCGACGGTGAAGACCCTCAAAAACCGCAAGTCATCCGCCGCTGGGTAAATCTCTACCACCAATTACTGGAATGGGGCTACAAACCCCGCCTCATGTATTCTGGGCACGATATCGACGAGCTAGAAGATCTAAGTCTCCTCCGCGAACTCAGCCTAGCAGAACTCGAACAATTAGCTAGCGCTCGACTAGAAATAATTCCGGCACCCGCACCAATTTCGCTCGCACGGCAACTCTATCATCGCTCGAAACGATTTACACCCACCGAAACTCAATGTGAGCGATATTTTAAATGGGAAATCCCCGAAACTGGCTTACAGAATACGCTAGTGGGAATTCGAGCGGCACTAGGTACGGGGAAAACCGAATTCCTCAAGGAGGCTGGAGCCTGGGCGAAGGACAAAGAGTTAGAATTGCTATTTTTGGGCTACCGGAATAATCTGCTTCGCCAGACCTGCGATCGCATCCCCGATCTCTACCATGTCGTCGATGAAAATCGGATCATGCTGTCGTCCAACTCTCACAAGGCACTCTGCCATCACTCGGCTGCGCTGATCGATCCCGCAGAGATGGAGAATAAAATTCTGGTATTTGATGAGTGCGGATCAGATTTAATTGACATGCTTACCAGTCGTCTCACAGCGGGGCGAAATAAGAACGGCTCAGATTCGCGTCAGGTGCGGTTGGCGCACATTGAGAAGCTAATTAAAAATTGCTATGGAGTAATTTGTCTCGATGGCTACTTGTCCGATACCGAGCTAGATTTCTTAGGGAATTTACGTCAATTCGGTCGCGTCCACAAGATCGAGAATACCTACCGGAATCAGATGGCGGTGCGGGTAGTGAACGAAAAATCTACTGTGCGTCGAGCCATCATCGACGATGCGTTAGCTGGGAATAATTTACTAATTACTGCTACCGCCCAAAACCAGTGCGAAAATTTAGAAAAAGCTCTGATTAAGGTTGGCATACCCAAATCGGCAATTTGTCGGATCGACAGCACAACCGATCGCGATGAATCAATTCAGCTATTTTTTAGAAGTCCCAAAGCTTATTTAGAGCAATATCGCCCTCAGATTGTCATCCTCTCCCCCACCGCTGAGAGTGGGATTAGTATCGATCTTCCTAGCTACTTCCAGACTCATTATCACTTCCACCTCGGCAACCTCGGTATCCTCAGCGGTTTGCAATTCCTCGGCAGATATCGGGATTTTACTGCTCCCCGTGTTATTTTTTGCGAGAAACAGGGGCGAATTGCCGAACATAACTCCAGCTCATTCACCAAATCGGTCAAAGACGAATTCGATCGTCAAGTCGCCCAAGACATGGATTTGGTCTTCGCGCTGCTCGATCGGGGAATGGCTGATGAAGCAATGGCAATCCTCAAAACCCATGCGGCTCATGACGATCCTTGGCTTAAACTCGCGCACCAATATAAAGCCAATCTCAATCATGAGCTGCAAAATCTGCGCGAGTTGTTCGTAGAAGCGATGATGAGGGATGGGTATACGGTATCGATCGATGGTGAAGACATCGATGGCTGTGATGACACCAACGATCTGTTTGGGCGCGTAGAGGTCGAGCGGCGGGTAACTCAGTCGCGCCGGATCTACAACGCACCAGATATCAATCGAGCGCAGTACGAACAGATTCGGAATAATGCCAGCGCCAATGAAACCGAGCGGCTGTTGGCGAATAAGCATCGGCTGACACAGCAACAGCTACCAGGGATTATGGAGACACCGAGCTATTCTCCCGAATTAATCCAGATGGTCAAATACAATCATCCGGCTTTAATCGAGCAGCTTGAGATGTATTTTTACTTACTACATCCTGAATTGGCAGAGGTAAATCACCTCGCCAACTGGCTACCAGTCATCCAAAAAAATCCACCTTGGCTGCCCGACCAACTCGATCGATCGTCACTAGCGTTAGTCAAAGTCGGGCGAAAACTAGGACTGCAAGATCTCGTTAGTGAAAGCTTCAATACCGACCGGATTGAATCAATCGTCCAGCAGGTATTTGATTCTAAGCTTTATCAGTCATCGCTCAAGATTAATATCAATCCTGTTAAACTCCCGGAGCCAGCCAGACTATTCAAGCGGATCGTCAAAAAATTTGGGTTTAAACTCGTTCAGCTAAAAAATAGTGAGTTTGAATTTGAGCTGCAACCGATGGCCAATTCAATTTTGAGTTTCAGGGGTGCGCCGCGTTACGAGCTACTGACACCTGAGCTGACTCAAGCAGTAGCCGCTCTTTCCGGATCTGAGCTGCACAAAGACGATCGAGTGATTCAATCCCTGGGTAAGGCGATGGAAGAATTGGGGATGTCTGAGGGACGGGGGCGGATGTGCCTCGTTGCGGGTGCTGCGAGGCATTTAGGGCTGACGGTGGTTTCTCACCGTCAACGCCGAACCGTTGGCGGCCAGCTCCATGTGGCTAGAGTTTATCGATTTAGCGGGATACCTTACGCGCCCGATCCGATTTCTGGGGCGATCGCCGATAGTCGGGTTTATCCTGGCACTCATCCCGTCCAGGTGGGGCATATTTATGAGTGCCTTTCCAAGCGTCTGGAGCGGTTGGGGGTACATCAGCGCACCCGGATCGACGCGTGGAAGGAAGCCAAAATCCTTGCCCAGAGTGAGTTAGCTCCGGCGATCCACATTGATAATTTTGCCAGTATTTTAGAAATTAATGGGCAAAACGATCGATGTGGATCGCCTAAATTCATGGTTGCAAACGTCAGATCAGTGGCCGAAACACTACTGGCGATCGGACAAATGGAGCCGGTCGACTTGGAAATTGGACTTGAAGAGTACTTATCGGTGACAGATTTAGAGGTTGCGAGACTTGCGATCGAGATGGTGCGCTCAAAATACCCCATAATTGCCGAACGAATGGCGATTCTGGTCTAGTCGAATTTGGAAAAAAGAACCCCGACGCGCATTTGGAGTGTTGAACTACGCGGCTCTCGCGAGGGAGTCGCTTAGTTCAACAAACCCCATCAAGAATTCCACCAACCCTTAGCTTTCTTACTTCGGTCTCTAGAACTAGTCAAGTCATAGATTTTATCGGCGGTGACAGGATCGTGCCCCATCACTTCGGCCAAGGCTATTCGTTGTGCTGGGTCTCCATGTTGACGTTGATGAGTGATAGCAATATTTCGGAAAATGTGTGGGGAAGTTCGTTGTCCAGTTAATCTGTACATTGCTTTAGTAACTAAACCGCCCAAATGACTGGCAGTCTATTTTGTGCCAAAACTTTCTAAATAACGGTTAGAACCCATCGAGAAGAAAACCAAATTATCTTCAAAGCTGACCTTTTTCCAGATCTGCCGATATCTTTGGACACGCTCGCTCGAAGCGCTCGGTTTAATCCAAAATTCTAGCCATTTATCCAGACTGGTAGCAACTTCCCTGGCCCTGGGCTGCAATTGTTGAATCCAGATATCTAAATCGGCGGTAATTTCTTCAGGTAGTAGTAGCGGAAAATCACGACTCTTTCCGGTTCTAGAGCCAGTTTTATGTTCCTCTGGACTCCACCGAACCCAATATCCATCGGCTTCCCGAAAAAGATTGACATTGAATTGTAAATGCCGAATTTCTGATTGTCTAATTGGGCAATAAGTTAAAATTGCAATGATGAGATAACGTTGCCAGCAAGCCATCACAGCAGATTCCGTTCTCTTACTACGGTCATAAGCTCTTCGATCGGTACAGTAAGACTTTAAATTTTTAACCACTTGCTGGCACTCGGCAAAAGGTAAGGATTCAGGTCACTGGACTCCTGACTAGGCAAAGGTTCTAGATCTGAAGCTCACCGCTAAATAAATCATTATTGTCAATAGGTGACTAAAAAGCGTCATTCCTCTTAACTCAATTGACAATCGGCGGATGAGGACGA
>JAJAZF010000538.1 GCA_026785875.1 Chamaesiphon sp.
AATGGCCCGTGGATGGTCGATCGGATTTTGACTGGATTACTGGCTAAATTAGAATCACGTAAATTGGGATCGATCGCTGATGCGGTCGGAATTGGTGAAGATTAAACTTTTATAGAACCCATTTGGGATCTTTTAGTGGGGAGGGCGGGTTCGTGTGCCTACGGCAGGCTACGCCAACGATCTTGAACAGTAAGATCGATATTGGCTAGCATAAACCCGCCCTTACAGATCCATAAATTCATCTGTACACATTTTATAGATCGACCGTAGGGGCGGGTTTATGCTAGCTAATATCGATTTTGTAACATCGATATTGTTGGCGTTGGCGTAGCCTGCCGTAGGCACAGACTGCCGTAGGCACACGAACCCGCCCTCCCTCACTAGAAGATCTCAAGTGGGTTCTATAAATAACTCGGCAAAATTAATTACACATTTACCTGACTTTTGGAGTTGGTGCTTCGAGCACGATGACATTGACTAGCGGTGTGGCATTAAATTCCTGCTGAAGCTGAGTTTGGATCGCTTGAGTCAGTTCGGTACGGATTTGTTCGCTCGATCGAGTTGTCTGCGGCTGACGCTGCACGTAGGCTATGCACAGCAGGCTATTTTGTCCCGCGATATTAGCTCTGGTAAACTGCACATTTGTATCGATTACTTGCGCGATCCCACTGCGCTGGACTACTTGCTGCAATTGGGCAGTCGCCCGTTGAGCGAGGCTGGAACGCTGTAAATTGGGCGAGTCAGCAAACTGCCAGTACAGTAGCCCACCCAAAACGATCGCACTTGCTGCTACCGACAGCGGGAAAACCCCAGCTTTGCCCCGATCGTAGCGCGCTCCCTGAGTCGATAGCCCAAACAGCCGAAAGACGATCGCCGCCGACAGGTTGATACCGCCGAGTTGTAGTAGTAATAAAAATAGTCCATTGGTGACTAGATCCCAACGACCGATCGCTCCTGCCATCCCGACAAGCCCCGCAGGTGGAGCTAGCGAAGCTGCGACTAGCATTCCCGTCGCGGCTCCCGATACCAAACTACTGCGATCGGATTGCACTAAAGTTAAGGCTCCGGCTGCACCTGCGGCTAGGGGGATGAGCACCGATACCGCAGAAATCTGGCTGGTATCGAGCATGAGGTTGGTAGCAAGTTGCAGTTGGAGAATCCAACTGAGTAGGGCTGCTGTGGCGATCGTGACGCTCAAGGAGGCAAAATATCTCAGGATGCTCCGCCACAGCAATTGGCGATCGCCCCTAGCAGTAGCTAAAGCAGTATTCATCGCAGGTCCAGCAAATGGAGCCAACAACATCGCAGCAACTAGTAGATAGATGGTGTTTGTATACAACCCAATCCAGACAATCACGCCGCCGAGCGCCGCATAGCTGAGAAATCCCTTCCACGAGCCGGAGCTTTGTAATCCCGATAGGAAAATCTCGATCGGACTGCGATTTTGAATGTTTGTCGTCTGTTCGGGTGCGGCAGAAGCTGGCGGGTACAGTGTCATCACGCCAGTGGGCAAGAGGGTAAAGCTGACATCTGGAAGATCTTGCAGTCGGCTAGTTAGGTCTTCGACTCGTCCGTTCGGGATGTGAACGAATACTAGATCTACAGAGCCAGTAGTTCCATCTGCCTCGACTCGCGCCAAATTTTTACCATTACAATCTTTGGCAATATCTAATACCTGCTGTCCGTAGCCTTGGGGTACCTGTACCAAAATCTGTCGCATTTGCTGTTTGCTGTCTACCTCTAATTAACTGATGGGCAGGGGATTTGAGCAACTGCCTAAAAACTTCGTCTTGATTCGCACTTACCGTCGGCGCAGCCTCTCCGTCAGGAGTTACGCTCTCAACTGTCAACACTTCGACTACGCTCAGTGCAAGCTGTCAACTGTCAACTGTCAACTCTAACACCTAGCGATGCAGCCACTCAAATACACCTGCCGAGGCAACAGCACCCGCGAAATGAGCGGTAATCCCACTCATATTTGCCATCGCTACCATGATATCGATGTCGCGGACGGTGAGACTTGGGTTGTAAATCGCCACGCCGCGCGGTTGGGCGATCGCTTTGGAAAATAGAAATCCTAACGTCGTGCCGCCACCGATAATCATCAGCAGCAACCCTACTACACCGACGATCGCGCCCCAGCGCAATACAGTCATCACCTCTGACTTACTTGGGTGCCGCATCGTGTCTGCATGACGCAGCCGCCGCGCCAATCGTGTTTGGCGATAGGACAAGTAGATCCCCGCCAGCAGAGCTAAAATCCCACACACCGCCCAAAAGATCCCCACGCCAAGACCCGCACTACTTTGGCCGATCGGCACAGCAACACCAGGAATACCAGTAGGTTGGACTACATTAGCCTGACTGAAATTTCGACCCGCGCTGGCAAACAGCAACATGAGCGCGGAGACGGCACCAAAGCCGATCTGTAACGATAAACTGCTCCACGCCGTAACCCGCAAAACCTTGCCGATGCGTTCGAGTTTTGACTCTAATTTTGACTCTAATGGCGCTGTTTGCATATCGAGCATTCCTCTGAAAATTAATTCACGATGTATTTAACTGCTGCCGGATCGGTAATTGGCGGCAATTTACCTTGACTAGCTAGTGCCCGATGTATCATTGCCGAAATCTCACCGCGAGTTGCCGCTTGATTGGGGTTTAGCAGTCGGAGATTTGGATAGTTAATGACAATGCCAGCCGTAGTTGCTTCAGCGACATCAGCGATCGCATCCGCAGGGATTTTTGCGGCATCTTGGTAATACTTGTTAACCACCATCGATGGTGATAGTGGTTGTTTTGTGATTGGGACTACGACTGCGGGATTGGGAGCAGTCTGAGTTGGCGCGGGAGTTGGATTGTCGTTCGCTGCCACTGGAGTAGTAGGGGTGGTAGCCGCAACCGATCGAGCGGGTGTCATCATAAACGGCTGCATGAGTGTGGTCAAAGCCATCGGCATCATCTGCTGTCTGTTCCGCTGAGGCGGTGCCGATTGGATCTGTGGTGTCGCCACAGGAACGGGTACAGGTAGGCTCGTCGCAGTCGGAGCGGCGGCAATGGGTGGATTAGTTGCGGTTTGGTTATTATTTACCGCTGTGCGAGTAGTCGGCAATTTGAGATTTCGCGCTAAGGCAACTATCACTTCAAGCTTGCTAATGGGTTGCTTGGGACGGAATTCACCATTAGGATAACCTTTCATAAATCCCATTTCATAAGCACTTTTGATGTCAGCAGCCGCCCAATATCCGTTGGGCACATCTGTAAAAGTGCTGCCACTAGCGATCTGTCGTTCGGCTTTTTGATTGAAAGCTTTTTGTAAAATCGCCGCAAATTCATCGCGATTGACAGCCTTTAATGGTCGAAAGGTGTTGTCGGGATAGCCTGTGACTATGTTACGATCGGCTAAACTTTTGATAAAAGGTTGTGCCCAATAATTCTGTGTATCGGGAAAGCTTGCAGCCGCCAATACCGCAGCAGAATCATCACTAAAATAAGCTGAAATTATTACTAGGGCAGAGCTACAGGCGATCGCGCTAGTACTAAATATTAACGCCTTCCGAGAATTTAAATTTATCATTTTTTCCTCTGATTTTGGTTACTATTTCTAGCATAGCGATCGCCTCAGCCAAATCACTACCCCAGAAGAAAGAGATCTCGGCGATCGGCACATTCACGCAATTTACATTACAAGTATTAGCCTAATCTAGACGGTCATTTACAATGCCATCTTGCCGGATTTTACCTGTATGCTGTTGCCACCCCGATCTGTCAGACTAACAGCATTCGCCCAAAGTGAGTAATCATCAGGATCGGCTGGCGATCGAATCTATCTGCTACCACTCCCGCCAATGGGGACAATACAAAAGCCGTCACCCGCAGCGTCAACGCACCAGCGAGGACTACAGGCGAAGATTTACCCGCCAATTCAAATGCTAATAATGCTAAACCCAACCAAGTCAGGGCATCACCAAACAGACTAATTGTCTGTGCGGCATATAACCGTCGGAAAATCGGATTACTCAGGCTGGTGAAGAAGTTGCTTGCCTTCATTTTGAAGTTTTGTCTGAATACTGTCGTACCGCTGCTATGGCGAAGTTTTAGCAGATCTTAGTTCCTGAGTCAACCGCCAACAGCCCAAACGATGCTCGAAGATATAAGCTCCTGATTTGCCAAAAGTTTTTACCAGCCGCTCTTGATTTGACCTAGCATTGGCGACTGGTGCATACTCAGCTTGGCTGTATTCAACCCTAATTTTTTGACGGGTGAGGGGCTTGAACTTAACCTCTAACCTTGGATAGTTACCATATACCACCTGTGGAGGATCTAAATAGATCCATAAATTTTGCTGCAATCCAATCTTGAAGCCATCACCAATATAATCTTGCTTGGGCGCAGTTAATAACAGTTGACTGGGGTTTCGATCGCTCCGAACTTCCACTTGCGGCCAAACATAGGCATTGCGAATAGCCGTTCTGGGCAGGCGATCGTTTAATCCGCGCACAAAAACACGAAAAAAATAGTTAAATTCTGCTGTAGAACAAGGAACCTGCCGCTCCACTATTTCGATTGTGCCTTGCGCTAGCGGGACTGAATTTTCACCAGCAGCCTGTACCACAGAGCCAGCCCCTATTTGCCAACAAGATAGCAGCAAAGCTAGACATTTTCCAGAATCCATACAAACTTTTTCTCGCTCAACACACCATTCTATTATCATCAAATCGGTTTAAATTTAGATCGGATCGTTAATTTGTGAAGATCGAGTTGACTCTATCTCCAGTCACTTATCCTAAATTCGCTGTCAACTATTTACCAAACATATCGAAATTTCACTAAAATTTCACATATCGTTGCAATGATGAGAGCAACAACCAAGTTTACCAGAGGTTAAGCACATGCGTTCTCATCGCTTATTATCTACAGCTATTCTGTTTACCCTAGCACTGACTACTGTTGCAACTAGTTCTAACGCCCAAAGCCAGTCAGCCGTTGGCGTAGCCTCTCCTTCGGAGAATAATACTCTTCCCTACGTATTCAGCCACAACACCTTTCCCTCCGAGCGTGCTAGTATCGCCCGTCATACGCTCCGGTTGGCGATTCCCACCAACTCCAAATCTGTGTCCGCACTCAAGTTAACCGCACCCGCCGGATTTACACTCAATCAAAAAGTAGCAGTTTTCAATCATAAAACGGGCGAAAGCTTACCTGCAAATGTTAGTATCGCTGGGCAGACAGTAGAACTGAGCTTCGATCGCACTGTCGAGCCTGGTACGGCAATCGATATCGAACTGAATAATGTCAGCGTGTGGGGTACAGATCGACATTACGATCTGGCTGTGAAATTTGCTGGCGATAATCGCAATGCTAACGGTGGTAAGTTGCAAGTAGCTAACGATCGATATATCAATCTGGGCAGAGCGGAGTTACGTCGTTAGGGGATAGAAAAGTGTTAGCATTCCCGATCGATCTAAATCCCCCTTTGAGGGGGATTTCTCTAGTTTAGAGCTAACAAAACTGAATTTTCAAAAATAAAGACCAGATGAAGATCGATTTTTGGTGCCCTGCACTCTGCCATAAAAGTCGCTCCAGATAACTTTTACTCCCGATGATTATGCGATCGACTAAATTCAAACTATTATTAGCTCTAATTG
>JAJAZF010000539.1 GCA_026785875.1 Chamaesiphon sp.
TAACTCCGCAACCGCATTTTGCGCGTCCAGAATAAGAGCGTCACCAGCATCACCAATAATGGAATCGCGAACAAATATCGATCGGGCGATCGCGTAAACTGTTGGTAAGTATCGATTAACCAGTCTCCACCGAACAAGGAAATCGTTGCTCCAAGGGCGATAAATGGGCCTAGTGGTAGTGGTTGGATCAGCTTTTTTGCTCCGGCTTTGCCACCACTTACGATCGTTGAATATCCAGCTACAGCCACAAACCCGAAGATCGCCAGTGCTGAAGCTGTTCCACCTGAAAGCAGCACCACCTTCCAACTACTCCACGCTCCCACCATCGCCATCAACTTGGCATCACCGCCGCCTTGGGCTAGTTGACCCATCATCATACTACCGAGGATCGCGATCGTATCGTAGATCCAGATTCCGATTACCATTCCCAAAACACCCTGAATCAGATAGTCTCTGCTTCCGGCAATAGAATGGTTGCTATCTAAATAACCTGCCACAAATTGAAAGGCTAATCCTAATACCAGTCCAGATTGGGTGAGTGGATTGGGTAGCGTCATTGTGTCCAGATCGATCAGGGTTAGTGCCAGTAACCAACACATCAGCAGGGAATAACCGACTGTCTGGATCGAAAGTCCAAAGCGATTGTAAACCAGCACAAAAATTATCGCAGTTATCGCTTCAATCAGTGGATAACGCGGCGAGATGGGAGTGCGACAGTGACGACATTTTCCGCGCAATAATAACCACCCCAAGATCGGGATATTTTCACCCATACCTAATTGGTGGAGACATTTGGGGCAGCGGGATGGCGGCCAAATCACCGATAGACCAGCCGGAACGCGGTAAACTACGACATTGAGGAAGCTACCGATCGCGGCACCCAACCCAAATACTATGATTTGAACGATCGTGTCATAAATATTCACTACGATAATCATCCGCCAGCGGCTACAGAGATAGAGAACCTAGATCTATGATTCCCCAGTCGCCGCGATGATTCTCCATCAGCAACTGTAAGTCATCCAGAAATCTCGGGCAATCCTGACGTTTTGGTGCAACGCTGAGGAAACCTTAGCGTGCATCCGCAACTGTCAACTGTCAACTGCTTGCACTGAGCGTAGCCGAAGTGTCAACTGTCAACTGTTTAATTTAGCTCAGTTTCCAATTGTGCAACTGAAATAAAACATTCTTCAGGTAGCAAGACTGGGTAACTACTAAAGATTAATTTGCCCCGATAATCGAGCTGATTTATCGCTACCCCAATCGGTTGTCGCCGTCGCTCCCGATCGGGGTTAATCTGGCAATAGAAATTATAAATATCTTTTGCAGCCCTAAGGAGAGCTGGATCGAACGATCCATAGGAATCTGGCTGGGGCATTGAAGTAGGTCTAGCTTTGAGCGGCTCAATTGTAAACACAGTAGTTACTCCTAAAATTACATTTAGCTATTTTAAGAGACGGGTGACTTTAGATGTAATTCGCACTAGTGCGATCGAAACCCAATCGGTCATTGTCGTCAATTTTCTATTGGCACGACGATCGCCCCGCGCTCAAATTAGCTTTGTGCTAGGGCGGCAATCAAGACTCGACCCATCTCACGACAGCCAACTAGGGTCATGTCTGCTGACATAATATCACCTGTTCTGTAACCCAAATCTAAAACTTTTAAAACCGCTCGTTCGATCCGCTCTGCCGCGATCGATCGATTTAAGCCGTAGCGTAGTAACATAGCCGCACTCAGCACTTGAGCTAGGGGATTAGCCTTGTCTTGTCCCGCAATATCTGGAGCTGAACCGTGAACTGGCTCAAACACACCCAAACCCGTCGCACCCAAACTCGCCGAAGGTAGCATCCCGATACTACCTGTCAACATGGCGGCGGCATCAGAGAGAATATCACCGAATAAATTGCTGGTAACGATCGTGTCAAACTGCTTAGGGGCGCGGACTAATTGCATCGCAGCATTGTCTACATACATGTGGGTAAGTTCGACATCGGGATAATCTTTTGCCATCAAGGTGACTCGATCGCGCCATAATTGGGAGACTTCCAATACATTGGCTTTATCGACCGAACAAAGCTTTTTCGTCCGTTTTCGCGCAGTTTCAAACCCGACTTTGGCGATTCGATCGATCTCGCTTTCGGTATATGCCATCGTATTTACACCCCGCTTCTCCCCTGTCTCGGTCGTAAAAATCCCCTTGGGTTCGCCGAAATAGACACCACCAGTTAGTTCTCTGACCACCATCATATCCACCCCTTCAACTACCTCCCGTTTGAGGGTAGAAGCGTCAATTAGCTGGGGTAAAACTGCCGCAGGTCTCAAATTAGCAAATAGACCCAATCCCGCTCTCAAGCCAAGCAAACCCGTCTCTGGACGCAGATGGCGGGGCAAGTTGTCCCACTGATAACCACCGATCGCCGCTAGTAGTACACCATCACTTTGTTTGCAAGTAGCTAAAGTTGCTGCTGGGAGTGGTGCTCCGGTTGCTTCGATCGCCGCACCGCCAATTAAAGCTGTGGTAAATTCAAAATTGAGATCTTCTTGTTTCGCCACTACCTCTAGTACATCTACAGCTACCGCCATAATTTCTGGGCCAATGCCGTCCCCAGGTAAAAGTGTAATGCGATAAGTTTGAGTCATAGTACTTGCCTTGCGATCGATAACTTGATATTCTACTGGCGATCGTGACTTAGTAGTTAGGCTTTAGGTCTTAGGCGTTAGGCTTTAGGTTAATTTCCAAACCCTAATCTTATTTTGTATTGCTTCTTGAACCTAATACCCAAGTCCTTATCTGTTTCCCCTAAAGCCTCATACTCAAGTCCTTATCTGTTTCCCCTAAAGCTTAAAGCCTAAGACCTAATCCCTAATCCCTAAAAAAATGACCTACTCCAACGAAGATGCCACCCGCGTGCGGGTTTTGAGCGAAGCCTTACCTTATATCCAAAAATTCACCGGACGTACCGTCGTGGTCAAATATGGTGGTGCTGCCATGAAAGATGGCAGCCTGAAAGAGGGCGTAATTAGGGATTTAGTTTTTATGTCTTGTGTGGGGATTCGGCCGATTTTAGTGCATGGTGGTGGCCCAGAAATTAATAGTTGGCTGGAAAAACTCGGCATCGAACCGCAATTTAAAGATGGTTTGCGCGTAACTGATGCTGCCACAATGGATGTGGTCGAGATGGTATTAGTCGGACGAGTGAATAAAGAGATTGTGTCGTTGATCGATCGATCGGGTGGTAATGCAGTTGGACTATGTGGCAAAGATGGTAACTTAATCGTGGCACGTCCTGACGGTCGCGAAGGGATCGGGTTTGTCGGTGAAGTGAGTAGTGTCAATGTGGATATTCTCAATACTCTAGTCAAGAGTGGGTATATTCCCGTGGTATCGAGTGTCGCCGCAGATGAAAATGGACAGGCATATAATATTAATGCCGATACAGTTGCTGGCGAAATTGCGGCGGCACTCGGAGCCGAAAAACTGATCTTGATGACTGATACTCCAGGGTTAATGCGAAACTTTAAAGATCCAGATACCTTAATTCGTCAATTGGATATCCCTGGCGCACGCGCTTTGATTGATGATGGTACCGTCAGTGGGGGGATGATTCCCAAGCTTACCTGTTGCGTTCGCAGTCTCGCTCAAGGTGTCAAAGCGGCTCACATCATCGATGGACGATTGCCGCACTCCCTATTGCTGGAAATTTTTACCGATAATGGTATTGGTTCGATGATTGTCTCTTCGGCGATGTAGCAAGACATTTTGAGCTACGGTGCTGGTGGGTTTTGTACTTACAAATGAGAATTAAATAAATTATTTATTGCTGTGACTTTTGATACTGATTACCAATCTGGACAAATTGCCTTCGAGCGGGGAGAATACCGCAAAGCAGTGAGCTATTTATTAGCTGCTGTGGCTCAGGTACAGCCAAACACTCGCATCGGTGGCGAGGTGCAGGTATGGTTGGTGACAGCGTTTGAAGCCGCAGGACAAATCCCCGAAGCAAAGGTGCTGTGTCAAAAACTCTCGAATCATCCCAATCTGGAGACTCGCCAAGCAAGTAAACGGTTGCTGTATATCATGCAGGCTCCAGAGTTGACGCGGCGGGAGGAGTGGCTGACAAAGATTCCCGATTTATCTCATTTGGAAGGAGAAGATGCTAATTTTGCTGTTAACAGTACGCCAGCTCCATTGTCACCACTCAAGCCAAGATCGATCGATGAAAAATATGCACCTGTAGATCTCAGTCAAGTCAATACTAAGGATAATAATTTCATCTCGATCGCGCTGATTTTTACGATGATTACCCTGTTTGGATTGTGGCTAGCGGCAACACCGAAATAGTAAGTGGACTTAGATCGACCACAAATTAGAATCCTCGTGCCGATCTGAGCCGAGGAGTATGTCAAACTATAAGAGCATAGAACTGTATTAGGAGTAAATATGATTCAACGTCGTTCGCATTCTCACTTTGACTCGATTCAGATTGCTTATCGAGCTGAGGAACTGATTGGCGCAGCTTCTAATCGCTACAAAATTACTGTTCAAGTGGCAAACCGTGCGAAAAAACGCCACCGCTATGAATCCGATAATATTGACGATCCTTCGATGAAGCCCGTAATGCGGGCTATTATCGAGATGTCTGACGAACTAACTCAACCAGAGATTTTGGGAGATTAGAGCCAAAGAGTAGGAGCAATAATTGCTCCTGCTCTTTTTTGTCGTCTCACGTTTGCGTTAGTGTCGCCTTTGGCGCAGACAATCTGTTAATTTAATTGATAATTGATAATTGATAATTGATAATTGATAATTGATAGCACAGCGTTTGTCTCCCGCCCAGAAGGGTTTCAACCCCTGTTCTACGTTGATAAGTTTCCACCCCAAATCTATGCAAAAAGTTCTAAAATCGGGCACTGGGTGGCGCATCGGTTGGAATCCAGCCAGTGAATATCAAGGATTAGTTGGTAGTGATGATTGGGCGTTTGAATTGACGGCTCAGGAGCTAGAAGATTTTTGTCGGTTGCTAGGGCAATTGGTGGCTAATATGCGATCGATCCAGGCAGAATTGATGGATGAAGAAAATATCGCCTGTGAAGCAGAAAGCGAACTGGTATGGATGCAGGTAGAGGGACTACCCACCCAGTATAGCTTGAGACTAATTTTAAATACCGGACGTAGTTGTGAAGGAAATTGGGCGGCTGATGTCGTTCCTGAATTAATTGTGGCTGCCCAGAGCATCAAGTTTTTTTGATTTGGGTGCTGGCGATTTTGAATTAATCAAAGTTTAAACAACTGTTAACCTAAGCATAATCAGCACGTCAGTAAGGTTGCGCTAAGATATTTCTGATATCAAAAAAGTTAAGAATACGCGTAATTGCTATCGTCAAAACTTGTAATTTTGAAATCGGTGTGTTCTAAACAAACTTGACAACTATATCTATGTTATTCAATAAGTTCGGTCGGCTGACTACTCTCGCCGCAGTAACAGTCTCAGTTTTTGGTACTCAACTAGCAGCATTAGCCGATGTAACTCTTAGTGGTGCTGGTGCAACTTTTCCGCAACCTTTGTATGAGAGATATATTCGGGAGTTCCGCAAAGCTCATCCAGACATAAAGATCAACTATCAAAGTATTGGTAGTGGTGGTGGTGTGAAACAAACGATCGCTGGTACGGTAGACTTTGGTGCTAGTGATGCAGCCATGACCGATGGCGAGATCGCCAAAGTACGCGGCGGTGTGATCATGGTACCAACTGCTGGTGGTGCGGTTTCTGTTGTTTACAACCTACCTGGAGTTAAGGGTCTCAAGCTCTCCAACACAGCTCTGAGCGGAATTTTTACAGGTAAAATCACTACCTGGAATGACCCTCAAATTGCTAAAGACAATAAGGGTCTTAGCTTACCAAGCAGTGCAATTAAACCCGTTGTCAGAGCTGATGGTAGTGGTACTGCATTCATTTTTACCAATCATGTCAGTGCGGTTAGCCCAGAATTCAAAGCCGCAGTTGGTGCTAGTAAAGAGCCAAAATGGTCGTCTAGCTTCCTCAAAGGTAAAGGTAATCCTGGTGTGGCTGGATTGGTTAAACAAACTCCAGCATCGATCGGTTTTGTGGAATATGACTTCGCGCTCAAGAATGGACTCCCATCGGCAGCAGTTCAAAATGGTAATAAGCAATATGTAACTCCATCACTAAGAGCTGCCAACCAAGCTCTAGCTGATGTTCAGTTCCCAGCAAACTTCCGCGCCTTTGATGTCAACTCTGCTCAAGGTTATCCCATCGTGGGCTTGACTTGGTTGTTAATTCCTAAAACTCACAAAGATCCCGCTAAAGCCAAAGCAATCAAGACGATGGTAAAGTGGATGCTCACCAGCGGTCAACAGTTTAACGACGATCTCAACTACACTTCGATCCCTAGTGCTGTTGCCCAGCGCGCGATCGCTGCCGTCGAAACTGGCGTGAAATAACCTAAACTTAACAATGTCTTCTCCTCACAATTTATCCGTGCCTACGCCAACCGAAGAAAACTTGGCTAGGCGCACTCGCCCCACCAAAACCGATTTAGCCGATCGATTATTCCGCTATCTGATGTATGCTGCTAGCGGGATATCGGTTGCCATCCTCTTACTGATGGGCTGGATTATTACCGGACAAGCCCTACCTGCCATCAAACAGTTTGGGCTGGGGTTTTTGGTGAGTCGGGAATGGAATGTACCAGATCTGCAATTTGGGGCGTTACCGTTGATTTACGGTACGCTTGGGAGTGGGTTAATCTCGTTGATCTTCGCCATCCCGATCGGTGTAGCTGTAGCCATTGTCACCAGTGAGGATTTGTTGCCGCACTGGTTGCGATCGAGTATTGCCTTTACGATCGAACTACTCGCAGCAATTCCCAGTGTGGTGTTTGGACTATGGGGATTCTATACCCTGATTCCCATCCTCCTACCACTTCAACAGTTTCTCTACACCAAATTTGGTACTACCATTCCCCTATTCAGTACCGAACCCTCAGGTTCTGGACTATTGACAGCGGGAATGTTGCTGGGAATCATGATCTTACCGACTCTAGCTGCTGTGAGTCGGGAGGTATTATTAGTTGTCCCTGGTTATCTCCGTACTGGCTCGATGGCTCTGGGAGCTACGCGGTGGGAAACAATCTTTCGAGTAGTTCTACCCAAGGCTTTTTCGGGGATTATCGGCGGAGTCATGTTGGCTCTAGGGCGGGCATTGGGTGAAACGATGGCAGTGACAATGGTAATCGGCAATGCCGAAAACATCAGTCCTTCAGTGTTTTCACCTGCCTATTCGATTCCAGCTATTTTGGCAAATACATTTGCAGAGGCGCAGGAGGATATCCACGTTGGCGCACTTACCTATCTAGTACTGATCTTGTTTTTACTAACTTTGACAGTAAATATTGGAGCGATCGGATTAGTTAGATTGGTCGAACGCGGCGAAAAATCATCATAGGAAACAGTCAGTGGCTACTAAATTAACTACTCCATTATCTCCGCTGCGGAACGTATTCGATCGCGGGATGACCGTCTTGGCTTTTGGATTGACGATCGTGGGAATATTACCACTGATTTCAGTGTTGTGGAATATTATCTCGAAAGGACTTCCTGGCTTGACAGCCGTAATGTTCACCAAGCCAATCATTGATGATGGTTTTGCCAATGCCGTTGTTGGTACCTTAACCATGATAACGATCGCCTCTTTATTAAGTATTCCGATCGGGATTGCTACAGGTATCTATCTAGCCGAATACCAACCCACGACTAGAATTAATAGAACTATCAAATTCTTGACTACTATCTTAACCGGAGTACCCTCGATCGTTGTCGGAATTTTTACTTACAATGCCGTAGTTCTGGTTAGTAAAAGATTATTTGATTTTAGTTACAGTGCAGTTGCGGGGGGCATCGCTCTAGCAATCCTGATGTTGCCAATTATTGCCCTGACAACAGAAGAAGTATTAAAGCTAGTCCCCAATAATTTTCGGCTAGCTTCATCGGGATTGGGTGGGAGTAAGTTTCAAACCATTACTCGGATTATTTTACCTGCTGCGGTACCAGCACTAACAACTGGAGTACTACTTGCCGTTGCGCGTGGCATTGGTGAGACAGCTCCTTTGCTATTTACGGCACTCTTCGCTCAAGATTGGGCTGATAATCTCACTAGTCCCACGGCTTCGTTGCCAATCCTAATTTTTAATTTATATAATGACCCCGATCCAGTCAAAAATCAATTAGTTTGGACGGCATCTTTATTTTTACTCGGCGTAGTTTTAGTCATCAATTTACCCGCTCGATTCTTGGCAAATAGGAATAGATAAATAGTTGATAGTTGATAGTTGATAGTTGATAGCGAGTTAGAATAAAGTCGAAATCCTCGTGCTCAAAACATCGACCGTTAGAACTTCAATCCTAATTAGTAATTTTATATAAACTTATATGCGAGAAATACATAAACCTGCTCAAGAATTAGAAACTGCAATTCAGGTAAATAACCTGAGCTTTTTCTATGGTGCATCCAGAGCACTGGAAAGCATCAACATGACTATTTTTAAAAATCATGTCACAGCAATTATCGGGCCGTCTGGATGTGGTAAGTCTACCTTTATCAAAGCACTCAATCGGATTGGGGAACTAGAGGGTAAAATCAAAACTGAAGGACAAGTTGAGTTGTATGGACAAGATATCTACCATCCCCAAGTCAATCTCAATCAATTGAGAAGACAGGTAGGAATGGTATTCCAAAAGCCCAATCCTTTCCCGATGAGCATCTATGAAAATGTTGCCTACGGGGTCAAAATTGGCGAGGAGAAGGTGCAGCGATCGGAACTTGACAATATTGTCGAATCTGCTTTGCAGGGCGCAGCAATCTGGAATGAAGTCAAAGACAAATTACATAAATCAGCTCTAGGACTATCGGGAGGACAACAGCAAAGAATTTGTATCGCCCGCGCTCTCGCCGTGAAACCGAAAGTTCTGCTGATGGATGAACCTTGCTCGGCACTAGATCCGATCGCCACGATCAAAATTGAAGACCTGATCCATAGTTTACGCAACGATCTAACGATCGCGATTGTCACTCACAACATGCAGCAAGCGGCACGGGTGTCTGACTATACTGCCTTCTTTAGTACCGATGAAAGTCGGATCGGGCGGATGGTAGAATTTGGCGAAACCAAGCAGATCTTCTCATTCCCAGTCGATAAACGTACCAATGATTATGTCTCGGGTCGGTTCGGCTAATCACGATTAAATCCCCTACTTCTCAAACAAGTTGGGGATATTGTGACATAGGCATCTAAAATTTAATTAATAGTTTGAATTAAATTGGGGGCTGCTGATGTTAATAGGTCAATGGTTAGGATTATTCGCTCTAATAGTGTCGCTTTACATACTCTGGCAAATTCGTCAAGTACTGTTGATAGTTTTTGCAGCGATAGTTTTTGCCACAGCCCTAAATAAGCTAGCTCTAAAAATTCAGCATCAGTTTAAGCTGTCGCGGACAATCGGCGTACTTGCGGCGATCGGGATATTTAGTGCGATTTTAGTTGGCTTTTTTATTCTAATCGTACCGCCATTTATTACTCAGTTCCAAGAATTAACGGCGACAACGTTTCCCGCAATTATCCAGTCTGCCGATCGATGGCGGACTAGTATTCAGTCTTATATTCCAGCTCCATTAGTTCCTTACTTGCCAAACCTGGAAGATCTCGATCGACAGATTCAGCCAGTATTAAAGTCGATAGCGGGACAATCGCTGACATTATTTTCTAGTTCGTTAGCAGTAATTCTCAATCTACTGTTTGTGATAATTCTAACGATTATGCTATTGGCTCAACCCAATGCTTATCGTCAAGTATTTATCTCGCTATTTCCGAGCTTTTATCGACGGCGTGTAGATGGGATTTTAGCTGAATGTGATGTCTCGCTGGGTAA
>JAJAZF010000540.1 GCA_026785875.1 Chamaesiphon sp.
CCCAACTTTTGTTCGCCTAAATCAGCTAGGCTAGAACTAATTGTGACTCTTTAGCATTGAACTGACGGGAGCATCTATGACTGTGCGATTGCAACGTCCACTTTTAATTGGTGGAATTGGGCTAACACTGGGTTTGTGGGGTTTGGATAGTATCGCTCATAGCTTTTCGGCTGTGGGAGATTGGTTGACTGTGGGGACGATCGCCGCTGGCGGTGGTTATTGGTGGTACAATCAGCGCGGCGATCGACCTCAAGTGCCACTAGCCAAGGTAGATATTAATCGAGCGACACTCGATCGAGTCTTGAGCCAAGTAGAATTGGTCATCGGTCAATTGGCAAGCGAAAGTCCTAACTCTGGACATGAGTTATTCCGGCAACAATTAATCCAAGCTCAGACTAATCTCACCAGACCCGAGCGGCATATTGCGATTACTGGCGGGCAAAAAGTGGGCAAAAGTAGCTTGATGAAGCTACTCACCACGGCACCAGTTCCCTCGGCTACTCCACTCCGATACATCGACACACCGCCCTTATTTACTAGCGGTGCTCAGAGTGATATCGCCACCGCCACAGCTCAACAACTGGCACTCAATGCGGATTTAGTCATATTTGTCACCAATGGCGATCTGACTGCGACTGAATACAACTATCTCAGCACGCTGCACCAAGCTCATCAGCGAGTATTATTACTATTCAATCAGGTCGATCGCTATTTACCAGAAGAACGGAGCTTGATTCTCCACAAACTCCAGTCCGTGGTGACTGGATCGATCGCCTCTTCAGATATTCTGACTACTAGTACTGCACCTGTATCGATAAAAGTTCGGAAAATTCAAGCAGATGGTACCGCTCTAGAAACCCTAGAAACACCACCTGTCGAGATCGATATGCTCGATCGGCAACTGACAAATATCCTCGCGAACGAAGGGGAAAAACTAGTCTGGGCGACTACTTATCGTCAAGTAGCCCTAGTCCAAACCGCTGCAAAAACCGCGCTCAATAGTGCCCGACGCGATCGAGCATTGCCACTGATCGACCAAAATCAGTGGATTGTGGCTGCTGCTGCGTTTGCCAACCCCGTACCCGCATTAGATCTCCTCGCTACCGCTGCGGTGAACGCGCAAATGGTCGTCGATTTGGGGGCGATTTATCAACAAAAATTCTCACTCGAACAGGCGCAAACCGCTGCTGGGGCGATGGGTAGTGTGATGCTCAAATTAGGGCTAGTCGAAGTTTGTACCCAGACAGTCAGCGGACTACTCAAGACCAATGCAGTTACCTATGTAGCTGGCGGCTTGGTGCAGGGGTTGAGTGCTGCTTATCTGACGCGGATTGCTGGGTTAACCCTGATTGAATACCTTGAAGCGCAAGATCTCGTTGCTCCCGAACCAGCCCGCGCCTGGAATCTCGACTCGTTGGGGAATACCTTCCAAAAGGTCTTCCAAGCCAACCAAAGAGTTACTTATCTCCAAACAGTCGTCAAGCAAGGAATCGATCGGTTGGTGCCCAACGGAGCCGAAGCAGGAGGCTAAACCCGCAGCGGTAAGTATGAACAGTTGATAGTGTAGATGTGTTTCGCTATCACTAACGTACTATTAGCGGATAGTGGTGCGTTACTAGACTTCGTTTTAGGTTGATTTACCC
>JAJAZF010000541.1 GCA_026785875.1 Chamaesiphon sp.
GGAAAGGGTGCTGATGGAGTTGCGTTATTTGTTGCAAGCATCCAGTAGCAGTCAATGGTTAGTAGCAATGGTGGCTGACGATCTGCTCACAGGTTGGCTAAAAATACCTGGACGAGATGTTGCAGATAGATTGGCAAAGTTCGATCGAGCGTGTCAATTAATTCAACAATATTATCCCGCACTCGATCGCGAACTCGATCGAGCATTACGCGATACGATCGCGATTTCTCGGAAGTCGCTCGGTAAATTCACGCTCTTACTATCACCAGATCTACAATTAGCTACAGCCCAGATGTTGCGGCTGACTTTTAGTTCGGCAGAAATTCAGCTAGTAAGTACAGCAATTACCTATTTACCGCAACTACTAGGTACAGAGATGTCTCTCAGGGAGCAATATTTCTGGTTTCAATCGGTGGGTAATAATTTTCCCCTACTGGTTATATTAGCAATTACCACTGGAGTCGAGCTAGTTGACTTGGTAACTTTAATCGATCGCTATCTCGATCCTCATAACCAAGTTGCACATCCAACTCCATTAGTGAGCGGACGCGATTTGGTTGAATCATTAGAAATCGCACCCTCTCCGACGATTGGTAAACTCCTGACTGAAATCCAAATAGCCAGAATTATGGGTGAAATATCTACACCAGTAGATGCGATTCAATTTGCACGGAAATTGATACTCTCGATCGATAAGGATAAAAAATGAGCCAAACTACCGCCATTACTGATGCCATTACAACGCTTTTAGCAGCCGAGCAAAGATTTAGCTTAATTAGGAATGAAGATACCAGTTTTTTCACGGAATGGCGACAAGATTTACCAGAACTAACTCCAGTAGATCGCACGCTCTTAGCAGATTTACGACGACGCTACATCTACCATCGCTCTGCGGGACAGTTACTAGAAAGTACAGTTACACTCCTATTTGCTTCACCCTTATTAGCTCTTACTGGATTTTACGATCCGCCATTTCGAGTCCGTGCTGAGGAGTCAGTACGGCTGATTTTACAAGATAGCGAAGAGATTCTCCAAGGCAGAATTGATGCTTTGGTAGTTTGCGATGCTGTATGGGTAATAATTTTGGAGTCGAAGAAGACAATGTTGTCAATTTGGTCGGCATTACCTCAAGCATTAGCATATCTAATGGGTAATCCAAATCTAGAACAGCCATGTTTTGGGATGTTAACAAATGGCGACGAAATTGTGTTTATTAAAGTAGATAAATCTGGATTGCCCCAATATGCTGTTTCACGAGTATTTGCAACTTTAGGATCGGCAGAGGAATCGATCGATGCGCTGCGGATATTGCGTCAAATTGGTATAAAAGCTGCGTCAAATAATAAAAATATCTGAGCGTAATTGAGATCGTATCGATCGATCGTCGCTCTAAGTAAATCTACAGCTTTCCGCTCTCGACCGATCTGCCTACTCTAGCTGAAATTGGTAATAATGTTAGACGTAGACAAATTCCCCAGCTTCGTCTGAGCCGGAACTCATGTATCAAAACCTTATTTTGTTTGACGGGGTATGCAATTTCTGTAATAGTGCAGTACAGATGGTCATCGAGATCGATCGCCAAAAAATCTTTAAATTTGCTTCAATTCAATCAGAATTAGGACAACAGCTCTATCGTCAGCATGGGCTAGATCCGATCGATATTCAAAC
>JAJAZF010000542.1 GCA_026785875.1 Chamaesiphon sp.
ACGACGTGGGGATCTACATGCACGGAGCCGAAACTTGGTACCAATTTCAACCAGGGAATATCATCACCGTAGAGCCTGGGATCTATATCTCCCCCGACATCGAAGCCGCTGAAGGACAACCCTCGATCGATGACTGTTGGAAAGGCATCGGTGTCCGCATCGAAGATGATGTCCTCGTCACCGCTACCGGAAATGAAGTCCTTACCGCCGCCATCCCCAAATTCGTGGAAGACATCGAATTCTAGGTGAGAATTGAGAATTAAATAATCTGCGCTGTCGTAGGATGTGTTAGCGTAGCGTAACGCATCATTGAGCGAATTATTGATGCGTTACGGCAATGCCTAACACATCCTCCGAAATAAATTCTCATCTCTAAAGAATGAATGTAGTGGTAAACATTGCCGCCGATCGATCCCACAAACTACTATGAAAATATCCGATCGTCTGTTGACTTAACAATATTCATCCCCGCCTCAGCAAACCGTTGAAAAGCAGCATCAGCCCGATCGGTATAATCAACTACCCCAGGGATGACCACCGGAGAAGTACAATCTAACAATAAATAAACCTTCCGTGCCAATTGCGGATCGATCGCCTGAATTTCTGTCAATAGATCGTTCACAGTCCAAGCAACACAATGACTCTGCGCTTGTCCGGCGATAATTAACTTATCCGATCCTAATAAAAGCTCGATTAAACTATTATTTTTACTAGCAATCTCTTCACCAAATTGGTTTGTAAAAACCTCTGGAGCCAAAGCCGAGTAATTTTCTGTCAAAGTTCGATCGCCCTTAATCGAAAAACTCGCTTGACTAGTTCGCGCAATCCCATGAAAAAAGATCGCCTCTTCCACAGCGGGTACTAAAGCATGACCGATACCGCCTAACATGGCATGATACGGCCAAATCAGCAGCGGATATTTGCCGCCATCACTCAACTGCTGTACATAATGCAGTGCATAAGCTTGAAGCTTGTCTGGTTCTGCTCCAAATTCAGGATTAACTCGCCATTTCCCCGACATCATATCCTCTGGCGTAATTGTCGTCACCGCTGGCGTGGGATGTTCGCCCTTTCGATCGATCCAAAAAATCGGATGGAAGATCTGGTGCAGGTGATGAGTATCCATTGTTGCAACTATTTGGTCGATTTCACCTAAATTATGGTAGATAAACTCGCATAATCGAAGATTATCATCGATCGCGCCCCGCCCACTTCTACCCCCGACAAATAGTTCAAAGTCAGGCAAGCAGAAGGTATTCTGCATATCGATGAGTAATAGTCGAACATTAGTCTGTGCCTGTGATGTGGGCTGAAGCTGATGTGTTTGTGCCCAGGCTTTAGCTGCGATCGCTCGATCTTGATAAGGCACTCGCCAGATCTCCCCGACTCTAGCTGGCTGGAAGTGTTGGGGGATAGGTAGCTGTGTCATATATGGTTTATATTAAATTAATTAATAAAATTATTATAGTAATTATTACCATATATAACAACCCATCAATAACTGTCAACGATCGACTATAGAACCCATTTGAGATCTTTTGAGGATGAATCGCTCGACAGATATTGGTGAGGATGGGCGGGTTCGTTCTAAATTAGTAGTACTTGGCGGAAATTGTTAGCATAAACAAAGCCATCTACAGATCCATAAATTAGTGCATCATACATTTTTTATAACTCGTAGGGGCAGGTTTATGCTAGCTGATATCGATTTTACCGATCGATATTGTTGGCGTTGGCGTAGCCTGCCGTAGGCACAGCCTGCCGGAGGCACACGAACCCGCCCTCCCCACTAAAAGATCTCAAATGGGTTCTATAGCGATCCTAAATCAGATCCTTGCGATCGGATACTGGTGCGTTACGGCTTGCGCCTAACACACCCTACCTCAATCTAGATAATTTAGGATTACTACATCAACTATCAACTATCAACTATCAACTATCAACTATCAACCTCTACCCTCAGTGCTAAACCAGTATCTCGATCGAACAGATGAACTTTATCAGTAGCTACTGATAGCCAAACTTCCTCACCAACCGCCACTAATTTATCTGGTGAAACTCGAACTTGGAGCGTCAGATCTGCTGGATCCAAATCCTCAACTCTGACAGCAATATAAGTATCATTACCCAAGGCTTCGACTGTTTCGACAATGCCATGAAAGTTCTTGGTTGCAGGTAAGCCGATCGTTAAATGTTCGGGACGAATACCCATTAATAACGATCGATTCGAGTACTCACTGAGGATCGATTCCCATTCGGCTTCTAACGTAATCCGAAATTGTTTATTGCCGATCGATAGCGGTAATTTTACTTGAACTGGGATTAAATTCATCGGCGGCGAACCGATAAATTGGGCGACGAAAATATTGGCAGGATGGTTATAAATTTCTAGTGGAGTAGCAACTTGTTGAATTTGTCCCCGATCCATGACGGCAATGCGATCGCCCATTGTCATCGCTTCAGTTTGATCGTGGGTGACATAGATCGTCGTCGTCCCTAATTGACGTTGTAATTTGACGATTTGGGTGCGAGTCTCGGCGCGGAGTTTGGCATCGAGATTGGATAATGGTTCGTCCATGAGGAATACTTGAGCGTCACGCGCGATCGCTCTACCCAATGCCACCCGCTGTTTTTGTCCGCCCGAGAGTTGTTTAGGGAAGCGATTTAATAAACCATCGATTTGCAGCATTTTGGCAACTTGCAAAACTTTCTGAGCGATAACTTTTTCCCGTGCTGAAATATAGCGAAACCCGCGCGGAAACCCACGACTGATTTCTACCAAAAAGTTTTCCACCTGCGGGGGCAAACCATCGGGTTTTTTAGTTAAATCTGCGGTGGCGAAAGATTGACTCCGCCGCAACCCAAAGGCGATATTGTCATACACCCGCATATGTGGATAGAGCGCGTAACTCTGGAACACCATCGCGATCTCCCGCTCCTTGGGCGGTAAATCATTTACGAGGATCTCCCCGATGCTGATATTCCCCGCAGTCACTGTCTCTAAGCCCGCAATTAGCCGCAAGAGCGTACTCTTACCACAGCCAGATGCTCCAACTAGCACCATAAACTCACCATCGTTTACGGTCAAATTTATCCGGCGCAGAACGCTTTCTGAAACTGAGAGATTTGTTGTTCCGGCTTTCCGATTAGCTTTGGTAGCCGCAGGACTATAGCTTTTGTAAATATTTTCTAGAGTAACTTGTGCCACGGTAGATCTCTGTCAATTACGCGAGAGTCTTTATCTTCCCACACTATCGCAAGTAGCTTCTCTCCGTTCGAGAATCGTCGATCGATCCTCACCTCTAGCAATCGAGTGTATGTTCTAGTTCCCAATCACTCACCCGCGTACAGTAATCCCGCCATTCTTGGTGCTTCAATTTCAAATAAGAAGACACAAACCCCGATCCTAAACTCTTGGCTAACAGCTCATTTCCCTCCAAATTCCGCAAAGCATCCAGCAAATTACCTGGTAATTGCGGCACAGTTTCCGCTGGTAATGGATCGGTATAGTTGTTGTTCTGACAAGGCGCACCAGGATCGCACTTTTGCTCGATCCCTTCTAGTCCCGCCGCAATCAACGCCGCAGGTAATAGATAGGGATTTGCCGCACCATCAGCCAGTCGAAACTCAAACCGCCCAGCATCGGGAATCCGGATCGTGTGGGTGCGATTGTTACCAGCATAACTAATCCCATTTGGCGACCAAGTAGCCCCTGATGCCGTCACAGGAGCGTTTAAACGTTTGTATGAGTTGATAGTCGGATTGGTAAAAGCACACAGCGCAGGGGTGGAATTTAATACCCCACCGATAAACTGATAACCTAGTGTCGAAAGACCTAATTTTCCAGCCGGATCGTGGAAGAGGTTGACGTTCCCAGCACGATCCCAGAGTGAGAGGTGAGTGTGGCAACCATTACCCGTCAGGTGCCTAAAAGGTTTGGGCATAAATGTCGCCCGCATCCCATGTTTTTCGGCGAGCGATTTGACCATATATTTAAAGAAAGCATGTCGATCTGCTGTCACTAGCGCATCATCATAAGCCCAGTTCATTTCAAACTGTCCGTTCGCGTCCTCATGGTCGTTTTGATAAGCTCCCCAGCCTAGAGCCAGCATCGCATCGCAGATTTCGGCAATAATATCGAACCGCCGCATCAAAGATTGTTGGTCGTAACAAGGTTTAGTCGATCGATCTAACCCATCATAAACCCGACTACCATCGGCACTCACCAAAAAATACTCGCACTCTACCCCCGTCTTCACTCGATAACCCAGTGCCTCAGCCTGCGCTAATACCCGCTTCAGCACTAAGCGTGGCGTTTGGGCTAGATGTTGGCGATCGATCGTCAACACATCGGCTGGCAACCAAGCTACATCCGGCTGCCACGGCAATTGAATCATTTGACTAGGATCGGGAATCGCCAGGATGTCAGGATCGGCAGGTGTCATGTCCAACCAAGCAGCAAAACCCGCAAACCCAGCCCCATCCACAGCCAT
>JAJAZF010000543.1 GCA_026785875.1 Chamaesiphon sp.
AACTTTGCCAATCTATCTGCAACATCTCGTCCAGGTATTTTTAGCCAACCTGTGAGCAGATCGTCAGCCACCATTGCTACTAACCATTGACTGCTACTGGATGCTTGCAACAAATAACGCAACTCCATCAGCACCCTTTCCGCCGCAACAGTAGTCAGCAAGGGGACTAACTCCCGAATTGCCCGACGAGTATCCGACTCGATCGTAAAATTAAGTTGTGCCCCTTGACGATAGGCTCTGAGCAAGCGTAAAGGATCGCTAATGAGGTTGTACTTGCTAACCATCCGCAATGTACGTTGCTGGATATCCTGAGTGCCATTGAGCGGATCGATTAGCTCTGTTGTCTGTAAGTCATAGGCGATCGCATTGATCGTATAGTCGCGCCGTGCCAGATCGTCAGTAATACTACTCCCATCCTGTTGAGCGATATCTACCGTCATCCCTGGAAATACCACCCGCGCAATCTGACGTTCGGCATCCAACAATACAAAACCCGCTCGATGTGCCGTAGCCAACTGTCGCGCCACAGCCACCGCTCCAGCAGGAATGACCAAATCCAAATCTAATTCCGCCCGTACCCGCCCTAGCAAAGCATCCCGTACCGCTCCACCCACCACATACACTGGTTTTGGTAATAGATTTAGGTCGAATGGTAGATTGTCTAAAAATTGCATAGAATACAAGATATTGGTTAGTTCCTAACCCCTAAAATCTTATGTGTATATGTATCAATTGCGAATACGTCGATCGCTGTACGACCTATCATGCAGTCGAAGAACAACACCAGCAAGCGCATCTGACTACGCTACCCGACTTTGAAGCTACCCAACCCAGCATCAATGTCAACATTCGCACCCTTGATGATGGTGTCGAGATGGAATGGGATGTTGTCGGTTGTCTCAGTTTCACTAAAGACAGTGGTAAATGGTCGCGATTACGTCCAGGAGAATTAATTCCTACTTAGATTCGGGGCGATATTTTCGGTATCTGAGGGATTAATCCTCTCGTCTGATCTACCGTAAGTGCCACCACCTACAGACCTCAAACACGTTTTTATTCGTTCCATCCAATCGATTGATTGTCCCGTTAGATGTAGCCACTTCAACCGCCAGACTCCCATACTCTTACCGCTACTCGACGGATGTGCGGCGGGATATTAATCTCTGGGAAGTTCATTCCAGCAACAAAACCAGGTGGTAGACCCAGAACAGTAGATCCTGGGGTTAGTTGAACTAACCCCAATCTTGATTTTGAACGTTTGCCTGCTTCATCGGAGGCTTTTATTCACATTGCGATAATTCGACTTATGCTCCGTAGACTTGCTTGACTCTTTTTTGACTCGATCCCTGTATTTTTGAATATCCTCTTACTAAATCTAATTTCTAAGACTAACTATAACAACACTAATAAAATATTTACAGCCAAAAGTACTATTGATTTTGTGATGATTCTAGTTTATATAGGTAAAGAATGAGTTAAATATTTCCAACACTATAATGAAACAAAGAGATATAGCTGTTATTGGAGCTGGAGGTCATGCCAAAGTAGTAGCGAGTACACTTTTGGCGGCTGGGTATCGAGTAAGTGGATTTTATGATGACGACGCAGAGAAATGGGGGAAATATATTTTTGACATCCCAATAGTCGGATCTATTAATGACTTAAAGTCTAATAAATATTGTCAAGTGATTATTGGATTGGGAGACAACAAAACCAGACAAAAATTGGCAACTACGCTAGATTTCGATTGGATAACGGTGGTTCATCCCTTTGCCTGGGTTCACCCCGAAGTCCCATTGGGTGTAGGTACAGTAGTGTGTGCTGGTGCTATCGTTCAACCAGGTGCAACAATTGGTTCTCACGTAATTCTCAATACCAAAGCCAGTGTCGATCATGACTGTCATGTCGGCAATTATGTCCATATTTCAGTGGCGCACCTAGCAGGTGGAGCCTCAGCAGATGAGGGAGCTTTTCTAGCTTTAGGCAGTACCGTACTCCCAAATCTGAATGTAGGGGCTTGGGCTTTTCTAGGTGCTGGCTCGGTTGCTACCAAAAATATTCCACCGGGCAGTATTGCGCTAGGTAATCCAGCGCGAATTATCAAAAGTGCAGTAGAAGCATGAGTCATCGCTCGCCTGCAATAATTTAGTAAGACTACTCCCTTTTACAGTTATCTCGGCTTGACCGCGCGATCGCTTGCCACTCCACTTTTCGATCGAGTTTCCACAGACAATCGAATCTACAACAGGTTTACCTCTGTCTGATGGATTGAACCCATAACGTAATCCAGTAGCAGCTTCGCGCACTGCCTGTCTTGCCTTACCAAGCAGCATTACCCACGACTATTTAAGATTCTGGCTGATGCTGGCTATGATGGTGCGCCATTACTGAAATGGATGAGGGAGAGGTCTTCACTCAACACCAAAAACTAGTTTCTAACTAATCGTTGAAATTTTAGCAATTCTGCCA
>JAJAZF010000544.1 GCA_026785875.1 Chamaesiphon sp.
CTCCCCCACCAATCCGCCACATTTCCACCACAACTAAAATAGCTGGTGCGATGTGGGCAAGTATCGGAGTTTATCTGATCTATGCTCTCTACAGCCTGCCACTGCTGATTCCTGGCTTTGTTTACTACGAACTCGTCGATGCAAATAATCTCGATCTGAGCAGAGTTGTAGCAGGTGAGATCGCCGCAGCATTAATTATTTGCACCTATCCAGCCTTAATTCTCCTGAGTATTCCGCTCAAGTGGCTGGTAATCGGGCGGTTTAAACCTGGACACTATCCGCTGTGGAGTTTTTATTATTGGCGGTTTTGGCTCGTCCGTCAGGTGGTATCTTTCGTACCGCTGATGCTGATAAATGGTTCGCCATTATTCAACTGGTATTGTCGCCTCATGGGAGCCAAGATTGGTAAAGATGTCTATCTCGGAACCACCGATATCTTGGCATTCGATCTGCTGAGTGTCGGCGATGGTAGTAGTATCGGGACTGATAGCAACCTGATGGGTTGTGAAGTAGTAGATGGGTGGTTGAAAATCGATCGGATTACGGTCGGTAAGGACTGCTGTGTGGGTACAAAGAGCGTTTTGGGGCTAAACAGTCATTTAGAAGATGATGCCGAATTAGGCGATTTATCCTATCTGCCTGACGATCGCACGATTCCGCCGGGTGAAGTTTGGGTAGGTGCGCCAGCGCGATATCAAACCCTAGCTAGTGACACCAACGGTCGTTTTCCGTCTGGGCAAGCAAAACGCGGGATACCAGCCTTATTATATTTGGGTTATGCCATTGGGACGATCGCCCAATTATTGGTTCCGGCAATTGCGGCACTACCAGGATTTCTGCTGTGGTGTAAATTAATTGTTACGGCTCATTGGTACCTATGGCTGATCCCATCTGCGTTCGTCGGGAGTGCATCATTTATCGGCGTATTTTGCCTAGAAGTAGTCATCCTCAAATACTTATTACTAGGGAAAGTTCGCCCAGGCATATATCCATTACATAGTAGCTTTGGCTTGCGACACTGGTATATCGATCGATTGATGAGTATCAGTCTAGAGATGGTGCCTACTTTGTACTCTACCCTCTATCTCTTGCCCTGGCTGCGACTCTTGGGTGCAAAAATCGGCGCACGAGCGGAAGTTTCTACTGCTAGCCACTTTACCCCAGACTTACTCTCGATCGGTGCCGAAAGCTTCATCGCCGACAATGTATCCCTCGGAGCCAGTCAAGTCAAACGTGGCTGGTTGCAACTCTCCTTCACCCACATTGGTAGTCAAGCATTTGTCGGTAATAGTGCATTAGTCCCGATTCATACGAATATCGCCGACAACTGTCTGATCGGCTGTATGTCAGTGCCACCAACCGATAGCAATCTGATGGTACCCGATAGTGCGTGGATGGGTTCCCCAGCGATATATATTCCCCATCGGCAGATTGTCGATGAATTTAGTGCCGCCCAAACCTACAAACCGCGTCGGCGGATTTATTTGCAGCGACTGGCGATCGAATTTTGTCGCGTCACCTTTCCAGGCACCATTCACTTCGTCGTCTTACTGATGATGGAAGTAACCATGTTAAACTTACCCGATATCTTCCATTGGTCGATCGTCGCACTGATATTTCCAATTATTTATGCTTCAGCCTCGATCGGTTCGGCATTGCTAGTCATCGCCCTCAAATGGTTGGTAGTCGGACGTTATCAGCCAGCCACAATCCCCCTGTGGAGCACCTTTGTCTGGCGTACCGAACTCATTACCGGACTATACGAATCAATGGTAGTCTCTGGCTGTCTCAACTTCCTGCTCGGCACCCCATTTGCCGCAATTATCCTCCGACTGCTAGGCGTAAAAATCGGTAAAAATGCCTATATCGATACCACCGACTTCACCGAATTTGACCTCATCTCGATCGGTAATAACGTTACCCTCAATCATAATTGCACCTTGCAAACCCACCTATTTGAAGATCGGGTGATGAAAATGGAACGGATTCGACTAGAGAACGACTGCCAAATGGGTTCAGCAGCAGTAGTATTGTACGACTCCCTCCTCGCAAATGATGTCTTCATCCACCCACTCTCCCTCATCATGAAAGGAGAACAAATACCCGAATCCACATCCTGGCAAGGGATTCCAGCCAGTCGAGTATATTAGACACAAGCGATCTTTTAGTGGGGAGGGCGGGTTCGTGTGCCTACGGCAGTCTGTGCCTACGGCAGGCTACGCCAACGCCAACAATATCGATCGGTAAAATCGATATCAGCTAGCATAAACAAAGCCATCTACAGATCCATAAATTAGTGCATAATACATTTTTTATAACTCGTAGATGGCTTTGTTTATGCTAATCATTTCCGCCAAGCACTACTAAATTAGAACAAACCCGCCCATCCTCACTTGGGTTCTATATTAGGCACAAGCGATCTCAGCCAAAAAAACCATCCCCCTGTGCGCCCCTCGCAGCAAACACCAACAACCCCGCCCAGAAAAAAACCCCTTCGCGCCCTTTGCGTTAAAACCCCATGCTAAACCCCCCCGCCGAAACTTCCACACTACCCTCGATCGAGAAAATGAACTTAGGCACCAAACTTGCCTACGGTGCTGGAGATGTCGGCGGGGCAATCGTGGGAATCTTATTGCTATCTTACCTCTCGCCCTTCCTCACAGATGTAGCTCATTTAACACCTGGATTGGCAGGAGCGACTCAATTGGTAGTGCGAGTCTGGGATGCCTTTCTCGATCCGGTAATTGGGATTATGAGCGATCGCGGCGACGTATTCGGTGCCAAAATTAAGGCACAGTGGGGGCGACGCTATCCCTGGATGATCTTTGCAGCCGTGCCATTTGGATTACTATTTATCTGTCAATGGTTGATTCCCTTTCCCGCCAGTAATCAGTGGGGATTATTTGGCTTTTATACAGTGGTGTCGATGCTTTTGGGGACATTTTTTACGATGTATAGTCTCCCCTATACCGCGCTCACAGCCGAATTAACTGAAGATTACAACGAACGCACTAGTTTGAATAGTTTTAGGTTTACATTCTCCCTGGGGGGAAGTATCGTCGCTTTGTTAATTGCGCGGACTGTATTTCAGCAAGTAAAAGATCCCGCCCAACAATACCTGACGATCGGGATTATCTGTGCGATTATTTCAGTATTGCCCATCTTCTACTGTGTTTGGGGAACGCAAGCACGAGCCAAGCTCGTCAATCAACTTCAAGCAGCCAGAGTCGAAAACACCGCATCGCTACCGCTGAGATCGCAATTGCGATCGGTATTTACCAATCGCGCCTTTATGTGTGTAGTTGGGATTTATCTCTGCTCTTGGTTTAGTGTCCAACTTACCGCCGCAATTATTCCCTACTTTGCCGTGAGTTGGATGGGATTAAAACAGGCTGATTCACCCCTAATTATTCTCGCGGTGCAGGGGACTGCACTAGGGATGTTATCAGTGTGGAGTAAAATCAGTCAAAAAGTCGGTAAAAAAGCAGTTTACTTCATGGGAACGGGGTTCTGGATCATCTCCCAAGCAGGTTTATTTCTGCTCCAACCAGGTCAAAACGTGCAGCTATACCTTCTAGCCATTTTGGCTGGATTGGGTGTATCTACGGCTTATTTAGTGCCTTGGGCGATGTTGCCAGATGTAATCGAACTAGACGAACTCGAAACCGGACAACGCCGCGAGGGGCTATTCTATAGCTTCATGGTGTTCTTACAAAAAATCTGTTTGGGTGTCGCCCTAGCAGTGATTTCGCAGAGTTTAGAATGGACTGGCTATATC
>JAJAZF010000545.1 GCA_026785875.1 Chamaesiphon sp.
ATTTGGTAAGGCGGAAATTGGTTTTACTGAAACTCAACTGAAGAATATCATTGAATCGATCGCGGGCGAAGATTTAACTGAATTTTACGATCGATATATTCATGGTGTTGAAGAGCTACCTTTTAATGATTACCTAGCTCCGTTCGGGATCGAGTTACAAGCAGTTGCAGCACATACCCCATATCTAGGTATCAACGTCAAAACCGAACATGGTAGAGAAGCGATTAAATCAGTAGCAAGTAATTCTCCCGCCCAATTAGCCGGAATTGATGCGGGTGATGAATTGCTAGCGATCGATGGATTTAAAGTCAGTGCTGATAAGCTCAACGATCGTCTTAAAGGATATCAAGTTGGACAACAAATTAACCTAACTATTTTTCATGCCGATCGATTGATGACAGTCCCCGTTACTTTATCGGCACCTCAACCACAACAATATCACTTGCGATCGTTAGAACATCCAGACGATCTTCAATGCCAACTATTTAAAGCTTGGGTGAATTGATACTCACTAATTCATCTGCCCCGATTGAGAAACTCGTGAGCACTAGCTCGATCGATCACTTCTCCATCTAACATTGCAGCTAATAAATTATCCAATATTTGGCGATATTGTGGACCTGGTTTGTAACCCAATTTACGGAGATCGTTACCATTTAAAATTGGTTGAACATTTACCCAAACTGTCAGATATCGCCAAATTTGACGACGAAAGATCCTTAGATTTCGACACCGTACGGCGATTAAAATCAACATTGGTAAGTCATACTGTCGCAGTAGTTCAACTACTTGACTGACACGTTGACAATTGGGTAGCGATGACACAATATCGGCTTGCGCTAGAGCTAAATTTTGCAACCTGTCGATACTATCTGCTGGTAATTGCAGATTTTTTGCTACTAGCTGGCGATATTCTGGTGCAAGATAAGCGATCGTCAACTCCAATCGCATTTGCCAGTCAACTATCTGCTGCTGTGGCTCGAATCTTCGCAAACACCGCTCTAGTAGCCGGAGTTGGTGTAATAATTCTGGATCTAACTTCAGGGTGGAATGGATACATTGCAACGCTCCCAAGTCGGCTAATAACTCTAAAGCTGGTTGCCAATAATGTGCTTGGAGGAGATATTTTAATTCAGTTTTCAGGCGGGTTTGCAGTGCGGGAGTTTTGGGATTTGCTTGGGCGGTGCGATCGTAAACACCGCTCTCAATGGCATAACGGATATAGGCTTCGGTTTGGGTTTCCAGGTGAAACCCCAATCGCACGGCAAACCTCACACCGCGATAGATGCGGGTAGGATCTTCAATAAAACTATTGGGGTGCAACACCCGAATTTGTTGGCTGTGTAAATCGCCTAAACCGCCAAAAAAATCTAATAAAGGCGAACCTGTGGCTGGTGTCAGCCGCAGAGCCATCGCATTGATCGTAAAATCTCGACGATATAAGTCTTGACGAATCGAACTCGCCTCTACCTCTGGATTAGCTGCGGGATAAGGGTAAAATTCGGTTCTGGCTGTGGCGATATCGATTCCCAGCGAGTCAAGTTCAAGATCTTGATGCCACAGCAACGCCGCCGTCTGAAAAGCCCCGTGAATCTCCAGCCGTGCTGATGGGTACAGCTCCTGAAGTGCTGTAGCAAGTTTGACACCTGCACCGACATCTGCTGCTTGGTGAAAGCCATCAACTACCAAGTCGATATCTTTGATCGATAGCTTACTTGTCGGAGCGGCTAAGAGTAAATCGCGCACTGCACCGCCGACTAGATAGAGATGCCAACCCCACTGCGCGGATATTTGAGCCGCTTTCATCAGTAATTCCCATTGTTGGGGTGCAAGTTTAGCTTGCAATTGCTGAAGATCGACTGGAGCATAAATTCGCTTGTCTTTAGTCGCGCCTGAGGTTTTTACTTCATCCCAGCCCTCCTCTCGATCGAATCCCCCCATCAGATGCCCTGGTGCTGAGATCGTGCCGATCCGATCGTGGTGATGTAATCGTAAAACATCGGTACGAGTGACAATTCCCACCAACTTGCCAGCGGCTACTACTGGCAATCTGCCGATGTCGTAAGTCACCATCAATGCTGCTATTTCAGGCAGTGTGGTATCTGGAGCGATCGTTCTGACTTTGGTTGTCATGTATCCTTTGACTGGCGCATGACTAAAGCCATGATGCAATGCGATATCCAAATCCCGACGAGAGATAATTCCAGTTAATATATCCGATCGATTATCCGCAGTCTCAGCGACGATCGGTAAACCGGAATGCCCATAGCGTAATAAAATCCGTTGCGCTTGGGCAATTGTCGTGTCAGGGCGGATCGTGCGAATCGGGGTAGACATCAAATCTCTCGCAGTGGGAGGCTGAGGAATCGCCGCTGTAATGGCTGCTACAAGCTGTTCGAGCGCGACTTGTGCATCGACACCGCGCATACTTGCCGATGCTGCTTGGGAATGCCCGCCACCACCTAGTGGTTGAAATAATACCTGAAGATTGACACCAGGAATTTGCGATCGACCAATTATCGTCAGCCGATTGTCACCATCTCCGGCTGGAAATTCATGAGCTAACAGGATCGCATCAAGTTCAGCAACGATCGATCGAATCTCGACGATCAGACTCGATAATCCAGTTACAAACCGATCGGTTTTGAGCGTTACCCACCCGATAGTTTTACCACCGACAGATCTATACTGAATATCTGTCAGTGCTACCTGCAATAACTGTTGTAACTGTGGCGACAACCCAGGATCGACATACTCATTAATTACCGCTAAACTCGCACCTTGCTGCATCAACCACCCCAAAGCGATCGCATCTCGTGCCGTACTCATCTCAAATGTCAAAGAGCCAGTATCCACATGGATACCTAAAGCCATCACCGTAGCTTCGGCGATACTGAGCGCAATCTCTGCGGATTGTAATTTCTCGACTATTATCGTCGTTGTGGCTCCGACTGGCTCGATTTCTAACTGTGTGGCGGGAATATCGGTTGCTTGCCCTAAATGATGATCGTAAACGACGATCGATTGTAGATCGTCTAAATCCAACCATTCGGCAGCCTTGCCCAATCGATCCCGACGTTGGGCATCGACGATACTCACAGAGCGAATTGTTGCGGGTTCTACCGAACGTCGTTCGATCGTGGGGTACTCATCCCGATATAGTGCCAAAAAGTCTCTGACAGTCGGATGTGCGCCACCAGTGAGTACGATCCGACTCCCTGGTAGCAGCCGTGCCAATCCTACCGCCGCACCCAAAGTGTCAAAATCTGCCGTAGTGTGGCAAAGAATTAAATCCATCTACTAACCCTCTCATCCCTAATTTAACGGCTAGCGCGTCGATCCTGTTCGCGCCTTTGTCGATCGCGCCAACCGAATATAGTCAGATAGACTATCCCCAATGTCACAATGATCAGTAGTCCAAAAGCAGCAATACCCAGAATTTGCAGAAGTGAAGAAGTGTTCATCGATTACCTGCGGTAGGCTTTGCCAACGCGATTGTATTGAGAAGATTATCTTAGTTAATTCTACTACTTTGACATTGATTTCCCCTCTAAGTACCTATATAGAACCCATTTGAGATCTTCTGGTGGGGAGGGCGGGTTCGTTTGATATCGAATAGTAAAATCGATATTAGCTAGCATAAACCCGCCCCTACAGATCCATAAATTCTTACACAATACATTTCAGATATGAGTCGTAGATGGCTTTGTTTATGCTAGAAGTTCCCGCCAAGCACTACCAAATCCAA
>JAJAZF010000546.1 GCA_026785875.1 Chamaesiphon sp.
GATGGCAAGTGCTGGAATCCCTGGTATGGTAGGCTTCATCGGTGAATTCTTATCCTTCCAAGGCAGCTACACCACCTTCCCCATCGCCACACTCATCTGTCTGGCGAGTACTGGTTTAACCTCCGTCTACTTCATCATCATTATCAATCGTACCTTCTTCGGCAAACTAGCCGAAGACCTCACCTACCTCCCCAAAGTCAGCACCGCCGAACGCATTCCCGCAATTATTCTCGCCACATTAATAGTGATCCTCGGCATCCAACCAAATATTTTGATTTCTCACACTCAAATTACCACCGATGCGATCGTCGCCACCATCGCTCGTCCCACTACCCAAATAGCCGAAATCACCAAATAGATCTTCTCCGCGCCCTCTGCGTTAAAAAAAATCATGATAACCGTAACTAAACTCCCCCCCTCAACCCACCAATTCGCCGACATCATCCATCGCCTCGAAGCGGGGGGAGCGATGCTCCCCGACACCCCCGAAAACCTGATGCAAATCATCGGTTTGTACAAAGCCTACGCCGTCCCGATGGACTTCTACTGGCGCGACTTGCTCTACATCGCCGAGCGTGTCTTCCTCAATCCCCTCCCCGCTTTCAAATACTTCCTCCCACAAGAATACCTAGATTTACCCAACCACTATGCAGGTGATGATGCAGATTTACGCATCCAGCAAAAAGGTGTAGCTTCGGCTCATCCCGAACTGCTCGAATTCATCGAAAAAGGGCGCAGTACCAAAATGCCCAAACTCTTCCATCACTTATTGCACGATCGGATTAATATGGAGTTTGCGGAAGCCTGTATGCAGGCAATGTATTGGCATCGCGGCATGGGTGGGAAATTCGATCCCTACCTAGATACAGAGGAATACCGTCAAAATGCCGATCGAGCCATCAAAGCCTATTTTCAAGGCAACCCCGCCATGCTGGCTCTATACAAGCTATTTCCTGAGATGTTTATCGAACAGGTGCGCGTACTTTCCTATTACTCTAATTTAGGACTATTTTGGGAAGTGATGGCTCCAGTCTTCTTTGAAATGAGCGATCTCTATGATGCGGGTGAAATAAAGTCCGTACCCGATGCCATGAATTTCCTGATCAATGGGATTTTTGCCGTTGCTGGTAGACCGATTTACCACCATGTTTATATCAATGGGGAAATGTTTGAAATTATCCCCAAATCCTGCGGCTTTACCTGGCTATATGAAGCGGCTTTACCGTACGTCGAGGCAGTATTTTATCGGACTGCTCCTTTTAGAGGTACTAAATCTTATAATGCTCAAGCGGAGCAAGTACCAGCCGAGCAAGCAGATTTCCATTACGGTATTTTATACGCTGATGTAAGTCCAGTGGGGAGTGCGGGAATTCCCCCGACATTATTGATGGATGATATGTATCATTTCCTCCCCCAATACTTGGTCGATTATTATCAACAACATTGTCGGGGTGAGGATGATATGTTGGTGCAGCTAGGGACGAGTTTTCAGCGATCGATGTACTGTGTTACTTCTGCGGTAATTCAGGCTCTACGCGGTGCTTTGCTCTATCCCTTGGATGACACCAATCCCAAACATCTAGAGAAAAATCGTCAATTCTTTGAGGCTCAAATCGACAGGTTTAAACGTCCAGAAGCACGATTGAGTGATATTCAAAGTCAAGAATATCGCTAATTATTAACTATATCGATCCTAAATCAGTTGCGTCTAAGCTAGAGCTGATTTTTGCGGCGTTACCCTGCGGTAGCGTTACAAATCAAATAGGATTGATATATGAACGTGCTGTCGATGGAGCAATTTTTAAGATGGTAGAATGGATTAATAGCTTAATGAGTGGTTTGGGATACTGGGGCATCGGGCTGCTGATGTTCTTGGAAAATCTATTTCCGCCGATTCCTTCCGAATTAATTATGCCATTAGCGGGCTTTACAGTAGCGCAAGACAAAATGAACTTTTGGTTAGCCGTTCTCGCTGGTACCATCGGCACGATGGCAGGAACTTATGCTTGGTATTATCTAGGACGATTGGTAAATTATCAGCGATTGCAAAATTGGACAGATCGTTACGGCAAATGGATTAATGTAACTGCTAAAGATATCGATCGAGTCAATGACTGGTTTAATAAATATGGCTCGAAAGCAGTATTTTTTGGGCGGATGGTACCAGGTATCCGCACGCTGATTTCGCTACCTGCGGGGATAAATAATATGCCCTTAGTCACTTATACTATTTATTCACTGGCGGGGACTGCGATCTGGACATTGGCGTTAACTACTGCTGGGTTTTTGTTGGGTGAAAACTACGCCTCGATCGAACAGTATTTAGCTCCTGTTTCTAAGTTAGTTTTGTTGGGATTAGTGGGTTTAGGTGGCTACGTGGTATTCAAAAAAATGCGTCAAAACCACTCATAGCTCGACATGATAGAAATAGGGGTGGATAATGCAGAGAATCGATAAATATCAACTCCCCATCCCTGAATATGACTACTCCTCTGGAAATTGCGATCGTCGGTGCTGGTATGGCTGGAATTGCCTGTGCAAGTCAACTCCAAGCTGCTGGGCGACAAGGCATCGCGATCTTTGAAAAATCTCGGGGTGTCGGTGGGAGGTTGACGACACGGCGGATGTTTGATACATGTGTCGATCGAGGGACTTGTTATATTTCACCCAAAGGCGATCGATTTCGAGCATTATTCGATCGACTCATCGCTGCTAATATTGTCGAGACATGGACGGATACTACTCATACCCTGACTAAAAATGGCGATCTGCTTGCCGATGCAGATATTTACCCCCGCTATGTTGCTCCAAGTGGCATGAATCAAATTGCTAAATACCTAGCCAAAGATCTCGATCTCAGATTTGGGCAACGCGCGATCTCGATTCAACCCGATGGCAAACTGTGGCGACTGACACTTGAAGGTGCCGAGCCTACCGAAATTCTCGCCCGTACAGTTATCCTCGCTATCCCTGCACCTCAAGCGGTAGATGTAATTGCGCCCTTGGCGAATATTTTGCCTGAAGAATTTCTAAATGACTTGAGGGCGATCGAATATTATCCCTCGATCGCAGTTGCTGCGGGATATACAGACGCTCAATTAGCCCAGTGGAAAGCAGTCTATCCCCAAGTGCGATCGATTACTTGTACTGACGATCCGATCTTGGGTTGGATCGGATTGGATAGTAGCAAACGCCAGCAGCCAGCTCCACCAGTTTTTGTGCTCCAGAGTACGCCAAATTTCGCCGCTAAGTACCCAAATCCAGAGGATGTGGAATCTGCCAGCCGAGCGATGTTAGAGCGTGCCCAAGAGCGATTTTTGTCGTGGTTCCCAGATTGTCAATGGCAGCAACCCCATCTCTGGCGGTATGCCTTCCCCAAGTCTCCTCGATCTGATTCTTACCTATCGATCGATGCTCCCGCGCCGCTATTTTTTACTGGGGATTGGTGCCGTGGGTGGAAAGTGGAGGATGCTTATCTAGCTGGGTTGGCGGTAGCCGAAGCAATTAGCCGATAGTAAGTAACCCTTGGCATTACGGAGAGAAGAGAAGCCTGCTTAGGCACCTCTGCCTAAGCAGAAGCCGTGCTAACACATCCTACGTTTTATTTAACAAAGATCGGGGGTTTAAATCCCCCACCGTTTACGTGGATTGTGCTGGGTGCATTGTCTTGTCTTGACGCGCTCGACCTGGAGGGAACCTCCAGAACGCGCGTCGCTGTATCTCTTCCATCGCCCAAAGGCTTGTGTCCAGCACCTCAGAGCTTCGCGCCCTAGCACGGAGGAAACCTCTGCCTGAAAAGCATCCGCAATTATCAATTATCAATTATCAATTATCAATTAATCCACATTCTTATTATCGATCGATCTAGACGTATCGAGTGCCCACCGAATTTGTCTGAGCATCCCTCGCAGTAGAGCCACTTCATTATGTGAAAGTTGACTGCGATTGTAGAGACGACGCAGCTTTTCCATGCGGTGAGCAGCCGTATGGGGAAATAGATAACCAATCTCTAATAGTAAAACCTCTAGTTGTTGATAGTAACCTTCAAGTAACTCGACAGGTGCGATGTCTAATTCTAGGGAGGGGTGCGGTTGAGGATTTGGCAAACTGGTTGCGATATTACTCGCTGCCACTTGTAGCTCGTATGCACAAACTCCTACCGCTTGGGCGATATTTAAAGAACTATACTCAGAGCCGACTGGAATACTCACATAACGTCCAGCGTACTTCAATTCCGCATTAGTTAAGCCACTATCTTCTCTCCCAAACAGTAAGGCTGTGGGTTGGGTACTCTCTACTAGCCAGGGTAAGGCTTGTCTGGGTGTCTCTAGCGGAGTGGGAATAGCTCTATTTCTAGCTGTAGTTGCAATAACTCTAGTACAACCCTGGAGTGCAGTGGGTAAATCAGGAACGATGCGGGCGGTTTGGAGTAAATCGATCGCATGTACTGCCATCCTACTAGCTTCTTCACCATCTACTTCGCATTGAGGATTGACAACTACCAGTTGTGTCAATCCCATATTTTTCATCACTCGCGAAATCGAGCCGATATTTAGGGCACCTGCTGGCTCTACCAAGACAATCCGAATATGATTAAGAGAGATACCCACTATATGTTCATCCACGAATAACTAGAAATGCCTCGACATCGATCGAAATCCGATCTTCCGACTAAGATCTGTCCTGTCTGTCAACTTTCGTTCACTTGGCGCAAAAAGTGGGAATCTAATTGGGATGAAGTGAAATATTGTTCTGACAGGTGTCGGCGGCGGAAATCGGCAACGGAGGGATAGTGGAGCGCGAATCGCCATCCACCATCCACCATTCATTATCCCCTACATAAACGCTGGCTGATGACGAATTAGATTGAGAAACTCTTCTCTAGTGCGTTGATCCTCTTGAAATGCACCTAGCATTGCGCTGGTAACAGTCCACGCTCCTGGCTTCTGAACGCCACGCATCACCATACACATATGGCTGGCTTCCATCACTACCGCGACACCTTTGGGTTCTAGTACCGCTTGGAGTGCTTCGGCAATTTGACGGGTGAGTCGCTCTTGCACCTGCATCCGGCGTGAATACATATCCACGATGCGGGCGAGTTTGCTCAAGCCGACAACTTTTTGGTTGGGGATGTAGGCAACGTGCGCTCTGCCCATGAACGGTAACATGTGGTGTTCGCACATACTAAAAAAATTAATATCCCGAACTAGTACCATCTCATTGTGACCTTCATCAAAAATAGCACCATTGATGATGTCGTCTAGAGACTGATTGTAGCCACTAGTGAGAAATCTCATTGACTCAGCTACTCGTTTGGGAGTCTTGAGTAATCCTTCTCGCTCTGGATCTTCACCTACTCCGAGGATAATCTGACGCACCGATGCCATCATGTCTTCGAGGCTAACTTCGGGGTCGTGAATTTCTACTGGCGCACCATTGAGGGTGTTACGATCGGGTCTAAGATCGATCTTGCCGAGCTGATCTTTGCCAGCAGAATTACTACCTTTGGGGGATGAAATAGTCATGTTTTGTCTGAATAGATGTAGAAATAAAAGTAATGAAACCGAAATTAGTAGATGACCGATCGACTATAACGCACCACCACTGGGCATTATCGTTAGTTCTTCAACTACTGCACCAGCAGGGGCTAGAACAGCGTAGAGGATGCCATCGGCAACCATTTCGGGAGTGAGCATAGCAGCTCGATCGAAGTCGGCTTGAACGGTGTCTGTATCCCATAGTGGCGTATTGACTGAGCCAGGGCAAATCGTTGTCACCCGAATCCCATTTGCCCGTTCCTCTGCCGCAACGGCTTGAGTGAGTGCCGTCAAGCCAAATTTGCTCACGGAGTAGATCCCCCAATTGGGAAATACCTGCTTGCTAGCGATCGAAGAAATGTTAACAATTACACCAGACTTTTGGCGGCGCATCTGAGGTAGAATCCCCTGGATGCACAGGAAAACGCTAGTTAAATTTAAGTCGATGACTTGCTGCCAATCAGCTAACGGAGTATCCCCGACGGTTCCGGTATAAGCCATCCCTGCATTGTTAATCAGGATATCTAAATTGTCAAAGTCTGCGGCGATTGCGGCAATTTTAGTTGACACTCGATCGAGCCTAGATAAATCTACCACGTAGGTTTTGGCTGTCACGCCAACGGCAATTGCGGCAGAGGCTACTGCTGCTAACTTTTCCTCAGATCGTCCTACCAATGCTAGATTTATCCCAGCTTTTGCAAAAGCTAGAGCTGTGGCTTTGCCAATGCCACTACTCGCGCCTGTAATCAATGCCGTTCGATTA
>JAJAZF010000547.1 GCA_026785875.1 Chamaesiphon sp.
AATCAGGAATTTTGGATTCGGTATTGGTTAGCCGCAGGCGGAGTCAACCCCGATACTGAGGTCGATCTACTCACAGTACCCACAGCCCAAACTGTCGCCGACATGAAAAGAGGCGCGATGGATGCCTTTAGTACGGGCGACCCATGGCCGAACCGAATTGTATCTGAGGGATTCGGCTTTACCCCTGTTTTGACTGGGGAAATCTGGAAAGACCATCCAGAGGAATATTTGGGAATGCGGAAGGATTGGGTAGACAAGTATCCATTGGCGACACAGGCGATTCTGAAGGCAGTGATTGAAGCGCAACAATGGTGCGATAACTTCGATAACCGGAAGGAGTTAGCCAGTATTTTGGCAGCGCGAGAGTATTTTGGGGTGCCAGAAACTGTATTAACCGGACCATTGATGGGTCAATACGATTTGGGCGAACGCAAGGTGGATGACAAGTCTCTAGCGGTTCTCTACTGGAAAGATTCTAAGGGAAGTGTTTCCTATCCATACAAGAGTCACGATCTGTGGTTTTTGACGGAGAGTGTGCGCTGGGGCTTTTTACCCAAGGAGACACTAGCGAACGCGAAAACACTCATTGATGGGGTGAATCGTGAGGATCTCTGGAAGAAGGCGGCGCAATCGCTGGGTGTTCCGGCGGCGGATATTCCGACGAGTACTTCGCGGGGGGTGGAGAAGTTCTTCGACGGGGTGGAGTTTAATCCAGACAATCCACAGGCTTATTTGAATGCACTGAAAATTAAGAAGGTTTAGAGGATACCTGAACAGCTTGGCTCTCATCCCCCCAAACCCCCTTGGCAAAATACCGTGTATGCACAAGTATGGTTGACTTTGTTTCGAGATCTTAATCCTCCCAACCCCCCAAGTCTAGGGTGCTAAAATACTCTTGCTCCCCCAGACTTGGGGGCTGGGGGCGAACCAATTGAGAGCTAACTAGATTCTTCGGCCTGTGTATAAACGGTAGCCCTTGGCAAGGGAGCTAAGAATAAGAAAAGTCATAAATTATCATTTTAGGAATCAAAAATAATGGCAAATGTTACTCGTCGATCGAAGATTCATAAGACCAATAAATCAGGATTCAAACTGAGTAAAAAGCAAAAAGCTCTGCTGGATGATATTTTGACTCCGGTGGTGACGATTTTGATTCTACTCGTAATCTGGGAAATCCTCTCAGCAATCGGTGGTCAGAGTCTACCAGGCCCGACAAAGGTGGTCAGAGAGGCAGGAAAATTAATTTTCTATCCCTTCTTCAATAACGGTGGAACGGATGTGGGACTGGGTTTGCAGGTGTGGGCGAGTTTGCAACGGGTAGCGATCGGCTACAGTATCGCCGCAGTTGTCGGGATTAGTTTAGGGATTGTAGTTGGATTGAACGAACGAGTCCGCAAAGGTTTAGATCCGGTATTTAATATCTTGAGAACTGTACCACCACTAGCTTGGGTACCGATCGCGATCGCCGCTCTCAAGCAAAACCAACCTTCGGCTCTATTTGTGATCTTTATTACCGCGATCTGGCCGATCCTCATTAATACCGCTGTCGGTGTGCGCCAGATTCCTCAAGATTATAATAACGTCGCTCAAGTGTTGCGGTTATCAAAAACCGAGTATTTTTTCAAAATTCTGTTTCCCTCTGCCTTACCGTACATTTTCACGGGCTTACGGATTGCGATCGGTCTAGCTTGGTTGGCGATTATTGCGGCTGAAATCGTGATGACAGGTGTAACTGGGATCGGCTTCTTTATCTGGAACTCTTATCAAAACGGCTATACCAGCGAAATTATTGTCGCCCTCGTCTACATCGGTTTAGTAGGTTGGGGTCTGGATCTGCTGATGGTTTGGGTTCAGGGCAAAATCCTGCCTTACAGCAAACCGCAGTAGGGATTGGACATTAATTGCTGGTGGGGTTGGGTAGGTTTCGTTCTAGATTTCTAGCTCCGATTGTACCTGTCGCTTAAACCTACCCCTACAGATTTCAGATTGCAATCACCCCATTTACCAGCCACTATTCACTATCCACTATCCACTACTCCCATGACCTTCGTAACTATTGATAATCTCGAAAAAACCTTTCCCCTGCCTAATGGTGAAGAATATATTGCCCTCAAAGGGATCGATCTGACGATTCAGAAGGGTGAATTTATTTCGCTGATCGGGCACTCCGGCTGTGGTAAGTCTACCTTACTGAATATGGTGGCTGGACTGGATCTGCCCACTGAGGGACTAGTGATGCTCCAAGGTGAAGAAATCCTTCGTCCTGGCCCCGATCGGATGGTAGTATTCCAAAACTACTCGTTATTGCCGTGGCTGAATGTGCGCGAAAATATCGCCCTAGCGGTAAATAGCGTGATGAGTGGCTTACCTGCTGCGGAGCGATCGGCAATTGTGGAGGAGCATATCGATATGGTGGGATTGCGTCCTGCCGCTGACAAAAATCCCGATCAGCTCTCCGGTGGGATGAGACAGCGCGTCGCCATTGCCCGCGCCCTGGCAACTAAACCAAAATTACTACTGCTAGACGAACCATTTGGCGCGCTGGATGCCCTGACTCGTGGGGGATTGCAAGAACAATTGATGCGGATTTGTGATGAAAATCATGTCACCGCCATTATGGTTACACATGATGTCGATGAAGCGTTATTACTATCCGATCGGATTGTCATGCTCACCAATGGGCCAGAATCCAAAATCGGTCAGATTATGACTGTCGATATCCCCCGCCCCCGCCAGCGGATGGAAGCAATCAATCATCCGCATTATTATAGCTACCGCAGCGAGATTATCTACTTCCTGAATCAGCAGAAACAGATCAAGAAAATCCGCGCCCGCAAGCAAACGGTAGTTGCCCGCCACGGCTTAGAGAAAGTCAATCTAGATATTGGTTTCATCCCGTTAACTGCCTGTGCACCGATCGCGATCGCCAAAGAAAAAGGCTTCTTCGCTCATCACGGGTTAGATGAAGTCAATCTCGTCCGGGAATCAAGCTGGCGGGGGGTGCAAGATGGGATCGCCGATCGCTATCTGGATGCAGCTCTAATGCCTTCAGGGATGCCGATTTGGATGACAGTTGGGGGAATGAATAACAAGCCGATTCCGGTGGTTAGTGCCCTAACGATCAGCCGGAATGGAAACGCCATTACGATCGATAAACGCTTTGCTGACCAAGGGATTCGCACCCTCGCCGATCTCAAACGGTTCTTGCTGGGTTCTCCCGATCGCAAACATATCTTCGGCGTAGTTCACCCTGCCTCCAGCCATAACCTTTTGCTCCGGTACTGGTTGGCATCCGAAGGGATCGATCCCCAACATGATGTCGAAATCCTGACATTACCCCCAGCCCAGATGATTGCGGGATTAAAGAAAGGGAGTATCGATGGTTATTCGATCGGCGAACCCTGGGCAACCCGTGCCGCGATCGACAATATCGGCTATGAAATCGCCACCGACTTAGATATCTGGAATGGACACCCTGG
>JAJAZF010000548.1 GCA_026785875.1 Chamaesiphon sp.
ATCAGCCAAGATTCGACAACGCGCACAACCGCAACCATCTGAGATGATCCCAGCAATTTTAGACAAACCTGTCCAACTAACGCTTGATTTCGATCTTGCATAGATTTGATAAGGTTTAGTTCACCCCGTCCATAAACATATCTCTAGCCCTAAAAATCCCTCATAACTATTTACAGGGGTGTACGATCGCTTGTGGGCTAGTTTCAGTCTTTGCCGCCTTGCAAAAATCGGTGCTGGTCATCGATTTCGATCCACAGTCCAATGCTGCCTATGCCTTGGGTGTCGAGCCGAGTGCCCCTGGTACTGCCGAGTTATTGATGGGCGAACACCCGATCCCCTTAATCGCCAACGACTACTTACACGATGCTATTAATCGTTTCAATCCCTGTAAGGGTTTGGGGTCGGTTCCGATTCACCTCACCTAACTTGCCAGTCTTTTTAATCTCGGTTTCAATCCCTGTAAGGGTTTGGGGTCGGTTCCGATTTGTCACTATTCCAGCTAATGGGTTTGGATACGGCGTGTTTCAATCCCTGTAAGGGTTTGGGGTCGGTTCCGATACCGGGAGCCTGAAAACGTTAGTATATTTGGCTTTCAAGGTGCAAAATCGCGAACCTACCCGATCATACCACTCAAATCCACTACTACCTAAAAATCGAATCATCAGATCGAGCCTAAAACCCATTACCATCAATACATTCAGCCACTGCGCGGATCGATTTTCATAAACTATCCGCCAAACCCATACACACCATAGTATCCAGCTATTTTTTCTAAAATCCATTTCCAACACCTACCCACCCGCGCATCAAGCGAAGAAAATCGTCTCATCCCGCACCTCTTCACCCCCAATCCGTTCCACTTTTGGCTGACAGCAAGCGCACAGAAAATAGAACCGAATACTATCCTCCTCCGGCTTAATCATCTTGCTCAATCGCGACCTCAACTTTGCATACTGGCTATTCGTTACATCACACTCAAATACACTGTACTGCATCCATTGACCGTAAGATTTGAGCATTTTGTGAATTTTTGTGCGTCGCTTATCTTCAGAAATATCGTAAGAAATCACCATGAACATAGAGATTTATTTCAGAATGAGTGGTGGATATTTATCAGTTTCTGACATCAGATATTTCCCCAGCAGCCGCGCTTGAATTTCAAAGGCTTCCTGGTATGTACACTGCTTTTGCAGGACTGGATGCTTGAACTTCGACTGCTTCTTTTGCTCGTAAGCTCTCAAGAAAGTCCGGCGACCCTCATCAGACAATGAAACAGCCTTACTCAATGGCTCTGTAGTGAAATCACCCAATACTAAAGCCTTGCGATTTAAAGCCGTCAACACCATCGCATCGACAACCAGCGGACGAAACTCCTCCATCAAATCTAAAGCCAAAGATGGTCGCCCATACCGCTCGGTATGCAGATAACCCAGATAAGGATCGAAACCCACGATATTTACAGCACTCTGGATGTCATGCGCCAACAGCGAATAGCCAAAACTCAACAGTGCGTTCACCGGATCGGTCGGCGGACGACGGCGGCGAGATTCAAAGCTGAATCCTTCGGCTCGAATTAACCTGTCGAAACTTCCAAAATAAGCCGCACTACCAGCCCCTTCTAAGCCCCGTAACGAGTCGATATTCTCCGTTCGCTCGATTGGTGCGATCGCGTGCTCCAATCGGGTTATCGCCGCTGCTAGCTCGATATCCTCATGCTCTCGCTGGGCGCGGAGTAGGGCGATCCGATAATTTTTGAGTTTGCCGCGCACGAAACCTTGGACGACATGAGTTGCTTTCGATCCGCCATCTCGCGCCGCCGCCCATTGAGCCGATCGAATGAAGATATTTTTGGTTAAAGGTGGTTCTAGACTTCCTAAATATTTGCCCGTCCTAGTCAGAAAAGTCAGGGGAATTTTCCGCTCTAATAATTCAATCAGCAGGGCTGGTGAAACTGTCGCTCGACCCATAATTACCAGTCCCTCAATCTTAATGAGTGGGACATCAAGGATGAGGTTTTTCTCGAATCTGACGTGTAATCGTTCGTCGGTTTTGCCCACGAATGAGTCTTGTTGTGTAACGTAGACTGTGCCCATTTTAAGTAGGGGAAAGGGTAAGGGTTAAAGGGGAAGGAATTAGTCACTTTCTCGATACTTGATGACTTTGTTAGCTGCTTTGGGGAGGCATTGGGATTGAAGGCTACAGCCTTGACAGCGAGATGTGTAGATGGGTTTAGGCATTTTACCCGTGCTGAGAAGTTCGCGGACTGAGGCAATCGATTGCAGCGTCATCTGGCGTAAATTTGGGGTGAGTTCTACCAATTGTCGTTGGTAAGATTGGAAATAATAAACATAGCCGCGATCGATCTGTTGTCCAGTCATTTCTTCTAAGCACAAAGCCTGGGCACAAACTTGCAACTCATCATTGGCAAAGTCACCTTTGGCACTGCGCTTATATTCCACTGGATAAATGCGACCATCTTGTTCTTCGATTAGATCGGCTTTACCAATTAAGCCATAGCGATCGGATTTGAGCCAAATTGCTCTGACTTGCCAAGTTTCTTCCCGATGACTGTCGCCGAGAGTGTGGACGCGATCGTGTAGACTGGTGCCTTCGATCGTGTATTGATTATCGACAAATTCCCCAGCACAAAACATTCGCCAACAACGGTGAGGGCAGTAATTATATTGATTGAGTGAGGCGATTGAAATGTAGTCAATTTCAGTTGTCATAACCGCCTCGCCATCCCCATCCCCATCGGTGTTTTTCGCCCGACTCCAGCGTACAGGGCAAAATCTGCTAGGGCGTTGAGTTGCTTAATCTGTAATGGATTAACATCGCCCATGATTTGATATTTGACATCGCCGACGGTACCGATGAATTTACCGATATAATCATTTGATACTTCGGTACGGATATCGAATGCACTGGGAAAGATTGACTCGATTGAGAAGTCTACTAATTCAACTCCACTATATTTAAGCCATCGTGAATGGAGGGAATTAAATACACATTCTCGCGTTGGTAGGGCACTATCATATTTACCCTGACGGAAACTAGTCGGGGTGGCAAAAGCTAACCGGAGTGTCCGATTACTATCTGAGGCTCGATCGAATAGCTCTTGATAGCTACAGGCATTCGCCCAAGGTTGAGTCGATTGGGGGGTGCCCTGGATGCTAGTAATCGTCAAATCTGCCGAACCCAGATGCCAAGATGTTTGAGGATTTAGATCGAGCCAGAGCGGCTCTCTCTGGAAAATAGTGTAAAATGTAGCGACAGCTACATTTTACACTCCTCCTGAATATGGATTTCCATCTAAACTCTTTATTGAATTTGCCAAATACTACAGTTTTTACTTGTTATAAAGAAGCTGGGTTTACC
>JAJAZF010000549.1 GCA_026785875.1 Chamaesiphon sp.
AACAACAACGAAGTTCTAAGAGTTTAGCACAAGGTGGAAATATTGCTATCCTCAAAACAGACCAACAGCTTAAAGAAATCCAGAGCCAAGTTGTCGCCTTAAAATCTGAGATCGATCGCAGTCGAGCACAAAACAACTTCCTCACCAGACAGCTAAAAAAATATACGATCGAGGCTAATTCCGACGGTACGATTTTTGAACTCCCAATCAATCGAGAAGGGGCTGTAGTTCAACCCAAACAACTAATTGCTGAAATTGCCTCTAATACCAGTGGATTGGTATTCAAGGGCGAAATTCCGGCTACTCAGAGCGAATCTTTGCGATCGAGTAGCATTCAAAAAGATGTCAACCTAAAATTTGATGAATTTCCCTTTGAAAGCTATGATGTTGTTAGAGGAAAACTAACTTGGATTGCTCCCAATTCTAAACTTACCCAAATTCCGCAAGGAACACCCACAGCTAGCTATGATATCGAGGTTAAATTAAGTCAATCTTGTATTAAGCATGAAAGCAATTGTATCTCATTCAAGTCAGGTCAACCAGCAACCGCCGAAATAGTGATTCGCAATCGGAGAATTATCGATTTTATTCTCGATCCATTCAAAAAATTAGGTAATAGTCGTTAATTACTCCCGAACCTGTGAAAAATTCGACATCTAGTGTAGAGGTGAATGGTGGATGGTGGATAGCTTGCACTGTTGGCGTTAGCCTTGCCCTTGGCAATGCGTAGTCGAAGTGTGGATGGTGAATCAATACTGTCTATTTCTTGAGTGGGAAGGGAGTAGGTGAATAGTGAATCGTTATTCAAGTTGATGTAGTAGGGTGTGCTACCTGTCGAACATTTAAATCACATTATCGATCGTGCCTTCTGCCTTCTGCCTTCTGCCTTCTGCCTTTTCCCAACCAGTAGATTAAATGACTAACAGCTTACCTGAATGAAGGCTTGCAGATAACACACCAATATCCGATCGCTAGGATCTGATTTAGGATCGCTATAGTAAATCGGTATTAAATATAAATTATGGCTGAGATAAGTTAGAACGTGAGCAATGTCGATAAATAATCCTACTGAAATCAGAGATCGAGATTTGATTTATGAGACTAAGATTGCTGGCAAAATTCCCGAACTAATTCAAAGAATCTTGCGCCGTAAAGTTATCTCTAGACAAGTACAAGAAGCTGGAATCAATCCCACCATCGCAGAGTTACAAGCAGCAGCAGACAAATTTCGGATCGTCAACCAGTTGGAGAGTGCTGAGGCTACTCAAAAATGGCTGCAAGATCGGTTCCTCTCTATTGATGATTTTGAAGATATGATTACTCAAGATCTGATCTCAAATAAACTCGCTCAACATTTATTTGGCGATCGAGTCGAGCAAATGTTTGCTCAAAACCTACTAGACTATAGTGGTGCCATCATCTATGAAGTAATTTTGGAAGACCGCAATTTGGCAATGGAGATTTTTTATTCTCTCCAAGAAGGCGATCTGAGTTTTGCGGATGTGGCACATCAATATATTTCAGTTCCCGAACTTAGACGACGCGGTGGGTATATCGGTAGAGTCAGCCGCAAGCAACTTCGTGCCGAAATTTCAGCAGCAGTATTCGCCGCCAAACCGCCCCAATTAATCGAGCCAATTGTAACAGCAGTGGGTGTCCATCTGATTCAAGTCGAAGAAATCATCGAACCCCAACTAGACGAGCGGCTGCATCAGCAAATTTTAACCGAGATGTTCGATCGATGGCTGGTAGAGACAATCGCCGAGTACCCCCACCAAGTCAATCTCTAGCGACGATTTTTTCGGAGGAGATCCGATCGACAAAACCAGCTACCGATCGTTGACTAACATTCGGCTTGTCTACTATTTATCCATCTACTTGCCGAAACCCTTCCCCGCAGTTGTTTTAGCAGTAGTCAAACACTTCTCCAACTGTTTGATAATCTTCTCGCGATCGAGATCTTGACCGATAATTACAAATTTAGTTTGAGGCTCACCTTTCCACTGTTCATCATCGATCGAGAACCGTTTCCCGCACAGATGAAAAACATGACATTTATCACTTTCATCAAACCATAAAAATCCCTTCGCCCGAAAGATGTTGACAGTTAATTGATTGTCTAAAAAGTGCTGAAACTTACGGAGTAAGAATGGTCGATCGCTTACAAACGACAAGGAAGTAAAGCCATCATTCTCTAAGTGATGAGAATGGTCATGTGCGTGGTCATGTTCGCACTTATTATGGTCGTGGTCGCAGTTACTATGGTCTTCATGCTCTGCGGCTGCATGGTCATGTGCATGGTCGTGATGGTCGTGTTCATCATGTGTAGCTGGCGCATCCAGATATTTATCAGACTCAAATAAACCCACACTGAGAATCATTGGTAATGATACCTGTGACTTACTAGTCCGAATAATTCTCGCGCCTTCCTTCATATCACGAATGCGAATTTCCAATCGATCGACATCAGCTTCATCAACCAAGTCGATCTTATTTAGCAGGATAATATCGCCATAAGTAATCTGACTTTGAGCAGCTTCACTATTGAATAAATCTAAACTAAAGTTCTCAGCATCAACTAAAGTAATAATCGAATCAAGTCGAGTCACATCGCGCAATTCTGTACCCAAAAAAGTCAGCGCAACTGGCAACGGATCGGCTAAACCCGTAGTTTCAACCACGAGATAATCGATCTGTTCCGATCGAGCCAATACCTTATGTACTGCATTGACCAAATCCTCATTGATCGTACAACATATACAGCCATTATTTAGCTCGACCAGATCCTCGCCAGTCGCGACAATCAGATCGTTATCGATACCAATTTCGCCAAACTCATTGACGAGCACCGCAGTTTTGATCCCTTGCTGATTGTTGAGGATATGATTGAGTAGAGTAGTCTTCCCACTACCGAGGAAACCCGTAATAATCGTTACAGGTACCAGCTTTTGGTCTACATCGATGATTTCGAGAGTTGGAGCGATCGTCGTTGATGTCATAAAAATATCAGGTAGGGTGATAATAACTTTAAGTAATAGTTATAACCGATGCGGTTTTCCACCGCTCCTCTGCTAGAGCAGACGCTCCGCAAACGGAGTCCAAAAATCTACTGGCACGGACTTTGACAAGTGTAGCGGCGATTTGCGTCGCTGGCACTCGATCGATGGCAAACTTAGAATAGCTCGATCGCCAGCCATTAGCTATTTTAACCTGTATTTGAAAGAGTCTAATTCCCCAACTCCCATCTCCCATCTCCCCACTCCCATCTCTCATGCCTCTAACCATATACAACACCCTCTCCAGAACCAAAGAGCCGTTCCAAACCTTGACACCCAACCAGGTAAAAATGTACTGCTGCGGGGTGACTGTATACGATTACTGCCATCTCGGTCACGCTCGATCGTATATTGTCTGGGATAGCGTCCGTCGTTATCTTCAGTGGCGCGGCTACACTGTCGAATACGTTCAAAATTTTACCGACATCGACGACAAGATCCTCAAACGTGCCGATCTCGAACACAGTTCGATGACAGCAGTAGCCGAAAAATATACAGCAGCCTACTTTGAAGATCTCCACCGTCTAAATGTCCGCGATGCTGATAGTTATCCCCTCGCAACCGGACACATTCAAGAGATCCAAGATTTAGTTACCGATCTCGAACACAAAGGTTTTGCTTATGCAGTAGACGGCGATGTCTACTTCCGCGTGCGAAAATTCGCAGAATATGGCAAACTCTCCCAACGCCACCTCGACGATCTCCAAGCAGGTGCTGGCGATCGTGTCGAAGCCGCAGATCCCGACCAAATCAAGAAAGAATATCCCTTTGATTTTGCCCTGTGGAAGGCAGCAAAACCAGGCGAACCTTCGTGGGAGTCTCCCTGGGGAAATGGTCGCCCAGGCTGGCATATAGAGTGCTCTGCGATGATCCAAAAACAGTTGGGTGAAACGATCGATATCCATTGCGGCGGCGGCGATCTCGTCTTCCCCCATCACGAAAATGAAATCGCTCAATCCGAATGCGCTCACGATCGACCATTATCCACCTATTGGATGCACAATGGAATGGTCAAGCTCAGTGGTGAGAAGATGTCCAAATCATTGGGCAACTTTATCACGATCCGCAAATTACTCGATGATTATCGCGATGGTAATGACCATCAGATCGATCCGATGACAGTGCGATTATTTGTCCTCACCGCTCAATATCGCAAACCGATGGATTTTAGCGATGCGTCAATTACCGCTGCTGGACAAAGTTGGCAAACAATCAAGGATGGCTTGTTATTTGGTTATGAGTTTGGGGAGAGATTAGGCTGGGCTGATTTAGCTCCGATTCGTTCGGGAGCTATATCAACTACTACTGAGGAAGTAGACAGGTTTCGTACCGCCGTCGATGATGACTTCAACTTTGCCGAAGGTTTAGTGGTAGTATTTGAACTCGCCAAGGAATTGCGGAAAGTGGGCAATATTATCACCCACGATAGCGAACAAACAGTAGATCCCAATCTGCTTAGAGATAAATGGCAAACATTAATAGAATTAGCAGGAGTGTTAGGTTTGGAAGTCAATCCCGATGAATTAAAAGTAGAGACAACTGGTTTGAGTGATGAAGCGATCGAATCATTACTCACCGAGCGTCAAATTGCCAGAGCGAATAAAGATTTTGCAACCAGCGATCGCATCCGCGCTCAATTAACAGAAGAGAAGATCGTGGTCATCGATAAAGCTGGAGTTCCAAGTACTTGGTATCGTAGTTGATATCATCAACTAATATATTTAGCTCGATCATAGATAACATATCCGATTTGTTGCATTAAAATAGCTGCTGAACTTTGAGGCTAAAAATTAGGGATGAACATATGACCTATACAACTACTAAAGTTCTCACCTTAGACGAATTTATCATCCAATATGGTGACAATCCTCGCTATGAGCTAATCGATGGAGAATTGCGAGATATGGAACCAACTGGCCCTCATGAAGCTGTAACCGGACAGCTAATTGGATACATTTTTGTCGAAATTCGACGTTCTCATCGCAACTGGATCGTGCCTAAAAATTGCCTAATTAAACCACCTGCAATGGCTGCTACTGCATTACGCCCTGATGCTATCGTACTGGATGAAGCTAAACTCAATCGAGAACCACTGTGGCAAAAAGAACCGATAGTTTGTAATGGCAGTACAATTCAATTGGTTGTTGAAGTTGTCAGTACCAATTGGCAAGATGACTATGCTCGAAAAGTAGAAGAGTATGCGCTATTGGGTATTCCTGAATACTGGATTGTAGACTATTTAGGAATCGGGGGTATCGCTTTTATTGGCAAACCAAAACAACCCACTTTCACAGTTTGTCAACTTGTTGAGGATACCTATCATCAACATCAATTTCGGATGGGAGAATCTATTGTATCTCAGATCTTTCCCGAGCTTCAACTTCGGCTCGATGAGATCGTTCCTCGCAAGTAGAGTTATCTATTCATAGGAGATAAACTAGAGTAGATAATAGTTTTAACGATCGTTCGCCGCAACGAGGTATAGCAACCGCCAAGGCGATTAGGACAGCGATTGTGTCTTGGATCGCTAAACCCTCTCTGCGATCCGCTGCGCGTTGGCAGAGCCTGCGCTTTGCGCTTACGGGGAACCCGAGGAGCGCGATCCGCAAATCGCCGCTCATAATGCAAAGTCCGCCTTCTCTACGAGACGCTACAAAGGACACGGACTAATATGTCCTAACCGATGTGGCGACTGCTATATATGAACAACGCTTGTATCCGCGCAAAGTTTAAATACCTAATTGCAGTTATTAATCATCTAAATGAGCGTAACGATTGAAGAGGAAATCAAGGGCATAGTTGCGTAAATCGATATAAGTATGACTGTCCATAATCTGTTCCCGATTCCGAGGTCGATCGAATGGGATATCCAACACTTCACCGATTTTAGCAGCGGGGCCATTGGTCATCATTACTAATCGATCGGCTAGATATAGTGCTTCGTCAATATCGTGGGTAATCATCAATACTGTTACCTTATTTTCACGCCAAATTGCGAGTAGTTCG
>JAJAZF010000550.1 GCA_026785875.1 Chamaesiphon sp.
GCTGGTATTGTAGTTGCGATCGCGTTAGTTTTAATATTAATTTTACCGTGGTTACTGACTGATTTTCGGCTAAGTTTATTAGGTAGATTTTTAGCTCTATCGATCGCCGCTTTAGGTATTGATTTGATTTGGGGTTATACTGGATTGCTCAGTCTGGGGCATGGCGTATTTTTTGCATTGGGTGGCTATTTACTAGCTATGTACCTGAAGTTGCAGATTCCGCCAGATGCTAGTAGTCAACTACCTGAGTTTATGAATCTCTATGGTGTGACTGAATTACCAGCGTTCTGGCAACCATTTCATAATTTCGGTTTTACCATTCTAGCGATCGTCTTAATTCCGACTATCATTGGGGGATTGCTAGGTTATTTAGTCTTTCGCAATCGGATTAGAGGGGTTTATTTCTCGATTCTGACTCAAGCGGCAACTGTTGTGTTTTTTAACTTCTTTAATGGTCAACAAAAGTTGTTTAATGGAACTAATGGTTTAACTGACTTTAAAACTATCTTAGATGCTGATGTTGGCACATACCAATTCACCTTTTATATCCTCACTATTATTACCCTCGTTCTTGCTTACGCACTCTGTCGCTGGCTAACGAGTGGTAGATTTGGAAATCTCCTAGTAGCAATCCGCGATGATGAAAATCGGCTGAGATTTTCTGGCTATAACCCCACCGGATTTAAAGTAGTTGTTTTCGCCGTCTCTGCGGCACTTGCGGGGATTGGTGGTGCATTCTACACGATTCAAACTGGGCGAGTTTCGCCGCAATTGATGGATATCGGATTCTCGATCGAAATGGTGATTTGGGTCGCCGCAGGTGGACGTGCAACCCTAGTAGGGGCAATTTTAGGTACTTTGTTAGTTAACTTTGCTAAAAGCATTCTGAGCGAGCAATTTCCAGAGGTGTGGCTCTTCTTTCAAGGCGCGTTATTCTTGCTAGTTGTGACTGTATTACCCGATGGTATTGTTGGCTTGAAAAAAATATTTAAGAAACAGCAGTCTGTCAATACTTATCCAAACATCGATCTAGATCCAGAGGTACAGAGTGAACGAGAGCATCTTAGCAACTGAAAATTTGACCAAAGATTTTGATGGTTTTAAAGCTATTAATAATCTTAATTTTAGCATGGCACCTGGAGAACTACGGGTGGTAATTGGCCCTAACGGTGCTGGTAAAACTACCTTCCTCGATCTGATTACTGGCAAAACTAAACCTACCACCGGACAAGTACTATTTAAAGGAAAAAATGTTCGTCGCTACTCCGAAGACCAAATTTCACGATTAGGAATCGGTCGTAAGTTTCAAACTCCTAGAGTTTATCTCAATCTCACTGCCCGAGAAAACTTGGAATTAGCGGCAAGTAGAACCAAAGATGTGTGGGGAACATTATTCAAGCAAAATACTAAAATAGAACGCGATCGGATTGGAGTATTATTAGAAACGATTGGATTGGCAGTAAAAGCCGAGCGTTATGCAGATCTACTCTCCCACGGTGAAAAGCAGCGATTGGAAATTGGCATGTTGGTCGCTCAATCTCCAGATTTATTATTAGTCGATGAACCTGTTGCTGGTTTAACAGATGAAGAGACTGAAAATGTCGGCAATCTACTAGTTACTTTAGCAGAAAGTCACGCAATTTTGGTGATCGAACATGATATGGAATTTGTCCGTCAAATTGCCAGAAAGGTAACTGTTTTACATCAAGGAACAGTTCTCTGTGAAGGCACGATCGATGAAGTTCAAAACGATCCTAGAGTGATTGAAGTATACCTCGGTCAACCGCAAGGTGATAATTGATAATTGATAATTGATAATTGATAATTGATAATTGATAATTGATAATTGATAATTGATAATTGGGTTGTGAGGTGGGGATTTTAACCCCTCTTCTTTGTTAATTTCCTTGCCGTACTCCATCATTAAATTATGCTGCAAATATCTGATTTGAACGTTTACTATGGCGAGAGTCATATCTTGCGAAATGTCGATTTACACGTTCCCGCAGGTAAAATGGTCTGCTTAATCGGCCGCAATGGAGTGGGTAAAACTACCCTGATGAAAAGTATCATCGGTTTACTCAAACCACGTACGGGTGAGATTGTCCTCGACGGGGCAATAATCAATCATAAAGCTCCTAATTTACGTGCCAGAATGGGGATCGGTTATGTACCCCAAGGACGAGAAATCATTCCTCGATTAACAGTTGAAGAAAACCTGTTACTCGGATTGGAAGCACGGGGTAAAAGCCATACCTCGGCAAAAATTTCTGACGAGATTTTTGAACTGTTTCCGGTTTTAAAAACCATGCTATCGCGGATGGGTGGAGACTTGAGCGGCGGACAACAGCAGCAACTAGCCATCGCTCGTGCTTTGATGGGAAATCCGCGTCTACTTGTCTTGGATGAACCTACAGAGGGAATTCAGCCGTCGATTATTCTCGATATTGAAGCAGCAGTGCGGCGGGTGGTGGAGACGATGGGTGTGTCGGTACTGCTAGTAGAACAGCACTTACACTTTGTTAGACAAGCGGATCTTTATTATGCGATGCAAAAGGGTGGAATTGTTGCTTCAGGTGCAACGAGCGAATTGAGTCAAGATGTGATTCAACGCTTTTTAGCAGTATAATTTCGATCGAGTACACAAGATCGATCGGATGGGGTCGATAAAGCCGCTGCTTTTAAAAGCCGAATTAAATAGAGTAACTGATTGTGAGATTAATCTAATTAATAAGTTCAATAAATCAATGCTAGTTTCTCAACGGGATGCAGATTTCATTAGCATAGATTTACACAAATCGGACGGAATGGACGTAGTTTGGTTGAAGCAGATCATAGTTGGTTAAGTGCATCAACTAAGCTAGAATCAATCTATCGATCGATAATAACCGATCGATAGTTATCTCTATCGATCCCCTCTCGCCGCGATCATCATTGTGACAATATCAGCTATTTTATGTTGTGCGACCCAGCCCAACTTCTCCCATGCTTTTTGTGGTGTGCCGCGACTAATCGCAATATCTGTCGGTCTACATAGTTCCTTGTCACTAATCACATAATCCTGCCAGTCTAAATTTACCTGTCGAAAAGCGATCTCAATAAATTCTGCTAGTTTGTAACTCTCTCCAGTGGCAATTACATAGTCATCCGGCTGTGACTGCTGAAGCATCAAATACATCGCTTCTACATAGTCCTCAGCCCAACCCCAGTCTCGCTGAATATCAATATTACCTAAATGTAATTTATCCTGCTTTCCCGCTGCAATGCGACAAGCACTCGCGACGATCTTCTGCGTCACAAATCGTTCTGGTCTCAGCGGTGAATCGTGATTAAATAAGATTCCCGAACAAGCATATAAACCATAAGCCTCACGATAATTGGCAACTTCCCAAAAAGCAGTCGCCTTGGCTACTGCATAGGGACTACGCGGCGAGAAAGCAGTGGACTCGTCAGCCGCCGTACCCTTGGTATCCCCAAACACCTCACTAGAAGCAGCATTGTAAAACTTAATGGGTTCGCCAATGAACCGAATCGCCTCCAAAATATTTAGCGTCCCCACCGCAATACTTTCTAGCGTCTCTACTGGCTGCTCGAAAGAAAGTCCCACAGATGTTTGACCAGCTAGATTGTATACTTCATCAGGTCGGGTTTTTGAGAGTATTTGCAATACACTCCGAAAATCATTGAGTGCTGTAGACTTTAGCTCAACTCGATCTCGAATTCCCAAATATTCCAAATTCCGAAACGAAGAAACCTGAGCATCTCGCGAGGTTCCATATACGATGTAATCTCGCCCGAGCAGTAGTTTCGCCAGGTACGCTCCGTCTTGTCCTGAAACTCCAAAGATCAGTGCTTTTTTCATTCCACAATGAGGTTAGGTTATTTTGTCATTTGACATCATATCATCCATCACTTTTGCTAGATAAATTTCTGAAAAATTGTCTCTAAAGTAATTAACCGCATTCCAATAACGTTTTTGATATTCATTTCAGTCCAGATTGAATAGATCTTTTAAACAGTTGACGATCGCATCTTCATCATTGAAATCGATCGCAAATACAAAGTCTAGCCCTTTGAGATGGGTAAATGCAGGTATATCATTGACAATTATTAGTTTACCATGACTCAGTGCTTCAGTAACTACGCCGCTCTGAGTTGAAAATAAATAAGGGACTACAATAAAATGTGTTAATCCAAATAAATAGTTTTTAGCACGATCGGGCATATATCCAGGAAATCTGACGATCGATTCTTTATCATAGTCCACATTAACATCTCGATCGCGCCCAGCCCGAATAAATTTAGCTTTGCCTGGATACTGCTGATTAACTATACTTGCCAGTAAGATAAAACCTTGAGGATTTTTGTCGGGAGCAGCAGTATCTAGCAATGAAAAAGTTTTGGATTCCCAAGTACTTTTTAATGGGGTTAGATTACTTTGTAAGATTCGATCTGGGATAGATCTGAATGCTAGATTTACTCGATGAAGTTTACTACTTTGGATTGGCGATTGGCGTAGTCTTGGCTGTGGTATTCCCGTTTGTGGCGATCGCGATTAAACTAGATAGTCCTGGCGCGATCTTTTACCAGCAAGAACGAGTCGGTCAATATGGAGCTAAGTTTACGGTGTATAAACTACTTACCACCAAAGATCTGTCTATTGATAGATGTATTTAGGAGGCGATTTCTGCGAACTTTAAATTAAGAGTGTACCCATTTCAGACTACATCAAGCCATTATTGGCGATCGCTGTAAATATTTAGCGCGCTCTTCAATTTGCCTTTCATCTAATCACAGGATCGACTGAATCAGCAATCGTTGGCAACGTCTGCGCTTTGCGCTCACCGAAAGAGCATCGTCACGGGTTGCAGTTTGAGGAGTAAAGCAAAATCGGTCAAAAAATCCACACAAGTACGATCGAGCCTCTACACTTTTTCGATCGCTACAAATAACAATTTAACACCTACTGGATCTGCGCCGATCGGGAAACGGACACTAGATCGATTCCCAGTAGGAGCGGCTCATCGGAACGCCTAAAAATATTTATGATGCGAGGAACCCTTTGATGCAACCAGATTATCTGATTATTGGCAGTGGTTTATCAGCATTGACCTTTGGTGCGCTGATGGCAAATGCTGGGAAGACTGTCCAAATCCTCGAAGCTCACGAGCATCCAGGTGGTTTTGGGCATACTTTTACGATGGCAAAAAAGTATACGTTCAACGCTCAATTTCACTATGTCTGGGACTGCGGCGAAGGGCAAACCGTCAATCGAGTACTCAAAAAACTGGGATTGGATAAAGATGTTACCTTTGAACGATACGATCCAAATGGTTTCGACCATATGCGGATGCCTGGATATGCAATGGATATGCCCTCGGAGCCAGCAGAATTAATCGATCGATTGTCCGCACTGTTTCCCGAGCACTCCCAGGGCATTCGTCAATTTGTGGATGAAGTCGAGCAAACTGGTACAGGATTAAAAATACTTGCGCCGCCAATTAATGCCATCGAACTACTCAAACATCCCCAAGCAGCGTTCTGTACCCTCCAAAATCTCAACAGCACACTTCAGGATGTGTTTGACAAATGCCAGCTTCCTCAAGCCGCACAGACCCTTTTAGCTCTGCAATGGCTGGACTTTTTACTACCCCCAAACCAACTCTCCTTCTTTGCATGGGTCGCATTGTTCCGAGGCTATCAAGCTGGGGCATTTTATCCAACTCAGCAGTTTGAAGATGTGATTAATTCGTTGGTTAAAGTCATCGAATCGCATGGGGGGCAGGTATTGCTCAACCATGAAGTTACCAATTTTAGACTTACAGACAAAACGGTCACGGGAGTCGAGGCAATGAATCTCACCACCCATCAAACCGCAGAATTTACAGGCGATACGGTAATTTGTAATATCGATCCTCAAAGAGCCGCCAAGATGATTGGGGTAGAAAAGTTTTCCAAAACTGTCCGCCGCAAACTCGACTATGAATATTCGGCATCTAACTACATGGTCTATTGCGTCGTCAAAGATCTCGACCTGCGAGACTATGGATTTGGTAAGTGGAATCTCTTTCATACAGGGCATGAAAGTCTCAATGAAGCTTTCGCACAGATGTACGATCGACATGACTATTCTAATCCGAGTTTTGCCATCACCACGCCCACATTACTGACCTCCGCTAGTCGGGACTGTCCAGCAGACTGCCAGATCGTCGAATTTCTCACCGTTGCTAATTACGATTACTTCAAGCAATTGCGTGATGGCGACCGCAAAATATACAACCAGAAAAAGCAAGAAATCCTCGATTCAATCCTCGATGTCGTCGAAAAAAACTATGTACCGAATTTTCGCCAGCACATGGTTTTCCACATTACAGGTAGCCCCACCACAAATGAACGCTATTGCTGGTGCCCTGAAGGCAATTCCTACGGTTCCACTCTCACCCCGCGCAACATGGGTTTGGGACGACTAAATCATCAAACTTCACTGGAGCGGTTTTATTTCTGCAATGCTTCATCTGGCTATCCAGGCTTTGCGCCCACCATTTGGACGGGGGCATTGCTATATCAACGATTGTCTGGCGACGCAATTTTAGGCAACGGCTAAACAGCCCACATCCACACTCACATCTTGCACAGCGTCCAAAATCAAGTGCGAAGTGGGGGAAAGGGGAAAGGGGAAAGGTTAAAGGAACACGCTAGCCATCTATCCTTTACCCCTTACCCCTTACCCCTTACCCCTTACCCTTTCCCCTAGATGTCTAATTTGATACAGGTCAGGGAGTACCATCAATCATTCATTGAGAGGTTAACTATGAAAATCGCTGTAATTGGCGGCGGAGCCAGTGGTATGGCTACTGCATACTTACTCGATCGACAAGGGCACCAGGTCACTGTCTTTGAACGACAGCCGATCCTCGGCGGACATATTCGGACACTGAACAAAAACGTCAAACCGAACCAGTCCGACTGTAGTGAAATTTTGGAAAGTGGCGTACTTGAATTTCCGACGGCATTTCATGACTTTATTGCCTTAATGCAAGAGCTAGACGTAGAACTAGAACCCGTCAGTATTGGTTCGGCGATGTTTTTTCGAGATGGTAGCAGTATTTTATCGGGAGTGACGATCGATAACAATATCACAGGTATCCAACGCCTCGTCGAACATTTACGCCTTGATACCCTGTATGCCCGCTCCGCCGGACTATGGCTAAAAACCCAACTTGCAGACAGCAAAGATTTCTCCAATCGACCGCTATCGGCATACCTCAACCGCCCATGCGATCGCAATACCTGGCTCAAGTTGATGGTGATGTATAGTTATTCAATCCCATTTGAACTGATTGATGATTTCCCTGCGGAGCTGGCAATTCCGATGTTACGCGCCTATATCGCAGTCAATTGGGTCAGAGTTAAAGGCGGCGTGTATTCTTATATCGAAAAAATCTTGACTCGATTTAGAGGAGATGTGGTGCTTAATGTCGAGATCGATCGAATTATTAGAAGCCCCGATGCTGTCAAAATTGTCCGCTCTACAGGTGTTCAGGAGTTTGATCGAGTCGTATTTGCGACACCTCCAGATCAGGTAATGGCACTACTAGACGATCCGACGGCTGCCGAAACTAAACGTTTTTCTGCCTGGAAAGCCAACTATGCCACTAGCATAGTTCACCACGATGCTTCGATGTACGATCGCTATGGCATCCACACACCATCAGAATTTGATTTCTTCCAGACAGAGGCTCAATGGGGCTATAACGGCTACCTAAATCAGCTTGGCGGCATCCCGTCCCCACCGCATTATTTCCTATCGTATCAACTAGAACAGCTAATCGATCGCGATCGGATCATTCACATTGAGCAACACCATACCCCCTTGTATACCACTGAATCCTTCCGCTTCCGAGACGAAGTAGTTGCCACCAATGGCGAGAATAATACCTATCATGCGGGAGCCTATCTTGGCGATGGCTTGCATGGTGGAGCGATTTCTTCTGCTGTTCGAGTCGCTAAACTAATTGGGTTCAGCCGTGAGAGTCTGTTTCCGCTCAGACATCCCTCATCACTGGCCC